>JAYUYI010000525.1:0-8639 GCA_043752545.1 Thermoleptolyngbya sp. | reverse complement strand
GCGCTGTACATCACCAGCATCAAAACATAAAACAGACGAGGCTTATCTTTGATTTGCCAAGAAGCCAAGATTGCCAGAGTGGTGACCAGACCCGAAAGCATTACCAGTGGCATGGAGAGGCCATCTACCGCAACGGCCCAGTGCAACCCAATTTGAGGAATCCAGGCATAGTTTTCTACCAGTTGAAATCCAGGATTCTGGAAGTCGTAGTGTTTCCAAAAGGTGTAAATCATCAGGGCAAACTCGGTCAGCCCAACGCCGAGAGCGTAGCCGCGAATGGTCTTGCCATATTTGTTGGGTAGCAGTGGAATGGGCAACGCTGCTACTAATGGCAAGAGAATCAGAACGGTCAACCAAGGGAATTGAGTACTCATCATGGGAGCTTACCCAAAGACTATGGGGATGAAGGGCATTTCGGCTGTCGCTGTCAATAAAAACCGGAACTGTCCGGGGACAACCTGCACCTAGCCTGTGGAGGGGCGCACCAAATCTGATGTGAGAAGCGCTAATTTGCTAGACACTTGGCTGCCTAGAAGCAGTCACAGACGAATGAGCCGATTTGAGAGAGCGAATGCTGTGGTGCCGCGCTACTTCTACAAATTTTCTCTCAACAGACCAAGCCAAAAACATGAAGTGAATAAGAATTTGTACTTGTGCCTACGATACTCCGGTTTGTTAAGCTTTGTAAACTGAATTGCCGCTCTAGATTACGAAAGTTGTGTAAAGCTTTCGAAGTTTGAACTCATCACCCGATTATTTCTTCGCAGCATAGACGGCTTGTCAGAGATAGTCGGCGGGGATACATCTAGGAGATGTGGCGCAAAGGTAGATGGGATAGGCGGTACAAACTAGGGCAAAGGACTGGAACAAAAAAAAGATATTGATTCAAAATTTCACCAGCTAATATGGCTTAGAAAACTAGCCTATAACGAAATCTTTACAATTTAGGGCGATCGCCTGAGTCATTACTCCGATGGCGATCGCCCTAGAGAGAAGGGTTTAGAGAGAAGGGTTCGCAACCGCCTAAAATCAGGGTGGAAACGCCTTATTACCTGGTTCCCATGGCCCCTTTGCGCAACCCTCTCAGGAGCATCAGCCGGATGTTTGTCAGTGATGCCAACGACGAAGACTTCCTTGTTTTTCTCAAGGTTATAGAAACCTTCGTCGCCAAAGTCCTTTCATTAGCGATGGTGATTGTCCTTTTGGTAGCCGTCGTCGATCTCTGCCGCTACTTAGTGATGGAGCTAGCGCGAGAACCCTATGGATTTTTTGGTACCACGCTAATTGAAATATTTGGGCTATTTCTCAACGTCTTAATCGCCCTAGAAGTTCTAGAAAATATCACGGCTTATTTGAAAAAGCATGTGGTGCAGGTAGAACTCGTGATTGTGACATCTCTGACAGCCGTTGCTCGTAAAATCATCATTTTTGATTCTAAAAGCGCCAGCGGGCTAGATTTGATTGGTTTGGGAGTAGCGATTTTAACCCTGGCTATCAGCTATTGGCTGGTGCGGCGGACTAATCGGAGCGCTCAGTAGTAATACTCATGTGATTTCTGGTTATGGCAAACGCTTTGGTAGGGGCATCGCCTGCCCTGTTCCTACCACCCGTAAACTGTCCCATTTGCCCCTAGTCAAGCTTAAGAGAGTTGACCGGGACATCTTCCCAAGAATCTACGATGCGGAGTCGAGCGATCCAGCCAGAGGCTTTTTGCTCGGGTGTGAGGTTGGAGGTGAAGGAGTCGTGGCAGTCTTTGGCCTGATCTTGGTCGCAACAGGCAATACAAGAGTAGATCAGCCCCGATGGATCGATTTGTTCATTTACCCAAATTTGTTGCGTCATAGCTTGCTCCAGCCGTTGGGAAAGGAATTTTAAGCGGATTATTGGTTGAGCGGCGATCGCTAACCGCACTGGCCCCTAATCGGCATCTATTTGTAGTATCGCAGCAATGGTCTGATCCGTAGCCTTTCAGGTGTCAAACGTCAGAGCGGGCAGCGAGGTGGGCGATCGCATCCCCATCGACGCGGCAGATCCGCCACTCTGCCAGCACGGTTGCGCCCATATGCTGATAGAAGGCGATCGCAGGTTCATTCCAATCCAGCACGCTCCATTCTAGTCGTCCGCAGTCCCGCTCTAGTGCCAAGCGAGCCAAACGAGCCAGCAGTAATTTACCCAAACCGGTGCTTCTGTAGGCAGGCAGCACAAACAGATCTTCTAGATAGAGACCTGGCTTCGTCAGAAAAGTTGAATAATTGGTAAAAAATAGAGCAAAACCGACTGCCTGCCCATCCACCTCTGCCAAAATTGCTTCCACAAGCGGCCGCTCTAAGGCTGACGACTCCGTTCCCTTATGTCCCAGATGCGTTGCCAGAGTTGCCGCATCTCCAGTTACTTCATGCGATAGCTTTTCGTACTCAGCTAAAGCCTTGATGAGTCCAAATAAAGCGTCTGCATCTGCGGGACGGGCAAAACGAATGAGAGGAGACGCGGGAGTAGAGTCCATTGAGGGAATTTTTAAAGTTCAGGGAACCAGATCAGACTTAGTAGTGGCGCAAGAACCAGGGACGAACTTTTTCAATGCTCATCCGGAAGTTGTCTTTGCGTCTCCTAGATTATCGCAGCCAGCC
This sequence comes from Thermoleptolyngbya sp., assembly GCA_043752545.1. GTDB lineage: Bacteria > Cyanobacteriota > Cyanobacteriia > Elainellales > Elainellaceae > CASBQJ01. The sequence goes on along the minus strand of JAYUYI010000525.1, from coordinate 6,012 downwards.
CTTTAAACGTGCAGCCACCTGAGGTCGGCGCAGTTTTCGCATGGCTTTAGTTTGAATTTGGCGAACGCGTTCGCGAGATAGGTTAAATCGATTACCGACTTCTTCAAGCGTATGGGTTTCTCCGGTCAGCAGGCCATAGCGTAGCGAAATGATGTCTTTTTCGCGTTCGGTCAGCACATCTGCCAAAACGGTGCAGATTTCATTACGCATCATCGCTTCGCTCATTTTTGCTTCGGGCGACTGGGTGCTGCTGTCTTCCAGCAATTCCATTAGTTCTGTATCTTCCCCTTTGCCCACCCGGTGATTGAGCGATAAGGAGCGTCGCCGCACTTGCTGGAGGTTACGCAACTGATCGGCTGGAATATCGAGCGCTGCTGCTAGTTCCGTTTCGGTGGGGTTGCGGTTGAGGTCGCGGCGCAGTTCACGATGAGCTTTTTTAAGTTTATTGAGTTTTTCAACAATATGGATAGGCAGCCGAATGGTGCGAGCATCATTGGCGATGGTGCGAGTGATCCCCTGCCGAATCCACCAATATGCATAGGTCGAAAACTTGTATCCTTTGTCTGGATCAAACTTTTCGGTGGCTCGATTTAGCCCGAGTGCCCCTTCTTGAATTAAATCTAGAAATGGCACGCCCCGGTTAAGGTATCGTTTGGCGATAGAAACCACTAGCCGCAAATTAGAGCGGATCATTTTGCGTTTAGCCGTGCGACAGCGATGCAGGCGTTGATCGAGCTGTCGTTCTGTGAGGTTATACTCGGCAGCGATATCGGCCTTGACGGCTGTGCGTCCCAAGCGTTCAGTCAGACGAGCACGCACGTCTTCTACTTCAACTAAAAACTTAACTTGGCGAGATAGTTCAATTTCTTCGCCCGGTTTTAGCAAAGGATAGCGCGCCATCTCTTTAAAAAAGGCACCGACCGCATCGTCAGAGGCCGTTTTTCGATACCCCAACGCATAGCTGCTCCCCATCCTTTCGGAGGCGTCATCATCACGTTCATCTCCAGATTCATCTAATTTTCGATCTGAAGAAAACTCTCCCAGTAATTCGAGATCAATCGGGTCATCACCAATGGCTGCGATCGCTGCCTCAGGCGCTGCATCAAGGGGTTCAAGCAGATCAGGGCGATCGCCATCAATATCACCTACAGCACTGTCTAAATCAGCAGCGTCTAGCAGCCGAGATTCTGTCAGACAAGTATCCAAATTTTCAAAAAAGCTGTTATCAAAACGAGGATCTAGCCCAAAAGAGAGAGCTGAAGACACCTCGGGTGAGTCAATCACGGGTTCAGAATTGCGATTAAATAGTGCTGCCATAAAAGAAGAGAATCCTAACTACTGTTTGCATCTATCTGTGGTACCTGTGGAAAACTCTGTGGAAAACTCTTTAGAGTGGTGAGAAGCATCCCTGAAAAAATGATGTGGCTTTAGAACTATTCCGTTAGGTCTGGCCGAAGTTCTGATATTTGTCGGCAGCTCAGATGGGTAAATCAATCAACAAAGGCGTTCAATCCGTTTAGCGATCTCAGGAATAAAATTAGCCTTTGCGGCCTTACCTATCGCTAAAACAGTTGTGCAAACTTTAACACCCTTAGTCCCAAGATGGGTATGTTTAGAACTAAATCTCTAAGTTTTTGATCACAACTCGGATAACTATCTTAATTATTGTGGGCAATATAGATCTAAAACCGGAGTCCCTCCTGGGCTACCGGACAAATTTAGGTCGAATGCTAAGATATTTTTCTCATTCTCAACGAGTAAAGTCAACTGGTTTTACTCTGTTAGAAATAGTTTCAGACGATAGCAAGGCGCACGCCAAGCTGATAGGTCGCCGGATCAATCAATGTCGATCAAGCTTAAATTCCGGCGGCAGCGGCGGCGTCATATAGCCTGGAGTTTAGATTTTTTAATTGAGTTGTGGCCATCTTCTTACGTCCATAGAAAAATGTGAAGGACACCCTTCTGTGAGCCTCTCATTGCCAAATTGACTAAGCATGGCATCTACTTTGATCGCCTTGGATCGTCACTGGACGATCCGCTTCATCGCAGCTTGATCGGACTCAATCGCAATCTGGATTGCTGCCGATCAGCGAGTGGATCTCAACTCCTGTGATCTGAGGTTGGCTGGTAATTCTTGATGCAGGGTAGGCAGGGAATAACCGTGCGGTTGTCAGATGGATCAAGTCTTGATTAATACCATGCTTTGCAGTTTGCAGTAAACCTCCTGCGTGAACTGTTGCTTGACGTTGACAAACAAAAATTCCTGCCTGCCTGCAGGGGAGGATGGGGACGTCGATCCAGATGCTTTCAAAGTATGGCTTTCAAAGTATGGAATTATGGAGAAAAAATCTTTAAGCCAGACGTTGCTATTGTCAATGGAACGTTTTCCTAGGCGAGTACTGCGAGGCGGCAAATGTGCCATTCACTAGCTTGAAACGATCGCCCCGTCTTGGGTTTATGCCCTCTCCCTGCTCTAAACCTGCTCTAAACTAGGAGAAGGACTGGGCTGTTCCACGCTGTCGAAGTCTATTTTGAATTGTTCCGGTGCTAGAGGAATTCTGTTTTGCTAGATGCGGCTGCTGGTTTTTCTAGCCTAACCTTGGCCGAGGTGCGATCGCCTTATTCGGTTTCTGTGCCCTTGCCGTGGGTGGAGGTTTTGGTCGATTGCCCCGGTGCCCAAGGACTATATACCTACCGCGTCCCTCCTGAGCTAACCGTGCAGGCGGGAGATGTGCTGAGTGTGCCGTTTGGCGGACAGCAGGTGGGTGCCGTGGCCATTCAGCGGGTAGCAGTCTTGCCGACAGCGCTCGACCCAGACGCCATTCGCGATGTAGAAGAAGTCGTGTGTCGTCACTTTTTTCCACCGAGCTACTGGGAATTGTTGCAGCGTGTGGCTATTTATTACTGCACGTCGCTCATGCAGGTGGTGCGCACGGCCTTGCCGCCCGGTTTGTTGGGGCGATCGCAGCGCCGAATTCGCCTCAATCGGGCGGCCCTACCGCCGACTCCACGCTGTATGCATCCTGCCGCTCAGCAGCTGTTGACCCTGCTGCAAACCCAAAAGGCTGGAGACTATACCTGGCAATATTTACAGCGGCAGGTCAAAGCGGCTAAAGGCGGCCTGCAAGAGCTGTTGAATCAAGGCTGGGTAGAAAGTTATCTAGAATCCCCCACCCCAATTCGCCCCAAACAGCGGCAGGCCGTCACCCTAGCGGGCACACCGGGGCTGCTAGATCTTAGCCCGCGCCAGCAGGAGGTATTAGACATTTTGAAACGGCGGGGCGGTGAACTGTGGCTACAAGAACTGTTACAGATTTGCCGAGTTAGCTCTTCCGTGGTCAAAAGCCTAGAGCAAAAAGGCGGGGTAGTCATCCAACGGCGCGAGGTGCTGCGGGCAGAGAGCGGCCCGCCGATGGTGGCCGATCAAGCTAAGTCCCTCACCCCCGACCAACGGGCGGCTGTGCAGGCGATCGCCGCTATCCAAGGCTTCAGCCAGGTGCTGCTCCATGGTGTCACTGGGTCTGGCAAGACAGAAGTCTATGCTCAGGCGATCGCCCCACTGCTGGCGCAAGGCCAGTCGGCACTGGTGCTCGTGCCCGAAATTGGCCTCACGCCGCAGCTCACCGATCGGTTTCGGGCGCGGTTTGGCAATGCGGTGCAGGTTTACCACAGTGCCCTGTCCGATGGCGAACGCTACGATACCTGGCGGCAAATGCTCAGCGGCACGCCGCAGGTAGTGATTGGCACCCGCTCTGCTGTCTTTGCGCCGCTGCCCAATCTGGGGCTAATTATCTTAGATGAAGAGCACGATGGCACCTTCAAGCAAGACCAGCCCGCCCCGTGCTACCACGCCCGCACCGTGGCTCAATGGCGCGCCGAGTTGGAGGCATGCCCGTTGATTTTGGGTTCTGCTACGCCGTCATTGGAAACCTGGGTGGCGATCGCGCCCCGCCCCACACTAGATTCCAGTGCATCTAACTTGCCACTCAGCGAGCCGGATCAGCCGACCTTGCCCGCTGCGTTGCCAGAGACTGATCGGCTTTATCTGTCACTGCCCATCCGCGTTCAGGCTCGCCCCATGCCACCCGTGGAAGTGGTAGACATGCGCCAAGAACTTCAGCAGGGTAACCGCTCTATTTTTAGCCGATCGCTGCAAGATGCCCTGCGAAATTTACAGGCTCGCCAGCAGCAGGGGCTACTGTTTATTCATCGGCGCGGGCACAGCACCTTTGTGTCGTGTCGCAGCTGTGGCTATGTGATGAACTGCCCCCACTGCGATATTTCTCTGACCTATCATCAAACCCATGCCGGTGGCAGCGAGTCGCTGCGCTGTCACTACTGTGGCTATGGGCAAAGCCACCCGGCGCACTGTCCGGCCTGTAGCTCGCCCTACCTGAAAAATTTTGGCAGCGGGACTCAGCGCGTCATTCAAGAACTGGCGAGAGAACTGCCCGAGCTGCGCTGTCTTCGCTTCGACAGTGACACCACTCGCGCCAAAGGGGCACATCGCACCCTGCTCACCCAATTTGCTCAGGGCGAGGCCGATGTGCTGGTGGGGACTCAAATGCTCACCAAGGGAATTGACTTGCCCCAGGTGACGCTGGTGGGAGTGGTGGCAGCCGATGGCCTCCTCCACTTAGCCGATTATCGCGCCAGCGAGCGAGCGTTTCAGACGCTGCTGCAGGTAGCAGGGCGAGCCGGACGCGGGGATGAGCCGGGGCGGGTGCTAATGCAGACCTATTCACCTGAACACCCGGTGATTGAGGCAGTTCAGCGCCATGCCTATGAATCCTTTGTCGAGGCAGAGCTACTCTATCGAGCAGAACTGGCCTACCCGCCCTATGGCCGACTAATTTTATTGCGGCTGAGCGGGTTAGATCAGCAGGCCGTGCAGCATACGGCGTTGAACTTAGCCGAGCAGCTGCTGTCGCACAGCTCAAAGTACGAAATTCTTGGTCCTGCACCAGCGGCGATCGCCCGCGTGGCCAACCGCTATCGCTGGCAGATTTTGCTGAAGGGGCAGTCAGCTCAAAGCGATACCCCACCAGAGTTGGCAACGATGCGATCGCAGCTTCCCGCCAACGTTAGCCTCACAATTGATGTCGATCCGCTGAATTTGCTTTAGGGAGAGTCAGCGCGATCGCCATTCAAGAAATTCCAGCTTGACCCTGGTCGCGGGCTTTGTTTCGTCGCTGACGGCGCAGGTTAGCGGCAATTTGGGAGCGATCAATTTGGAACCCTGCCGTGGGGATCACTTGATATTGGCGATCAGCCTCCAGCGTTTTCAGCTCCGTGTAATCAACCCAATGAATGCAATCAACTGGGCAGGTATCGATCGCCTCTTGAATTACCTCATCTTCATCGCCATCTTGCCGAATTACACGCGATCGCCCGTGATATTCCTCAATATAGAAGGTGTTACGCGCTACGTGGGCACAGTGCTTGCAGCCGATGCAGGTTACTTCATCGACATAGACACCTTTCTGCCGCACCACACCGCCTAGCTCCGGTTCCAATCCGGTGCGCTCCGGGGCATCACGCCAATTGCCACCAAGTTCTGGCTCTAATCCAGTCGGCGCATCCCCTAATCTAGGCGCATCGGTTAGATGTATTGAAGACAAGTCAACCTCGTTCATTCCAATCCCCCAGGCTAAACCAACGCGATGTGCAACTTGCTCTAAAGTCTTGTGGGATGGGCGTCTCGCCCGTCCAGCCTGGGCGGGCAAGATGCCCACCCCACCGGAAATTAAGGGTTTCAACTGTAAAGCTGCACATCGCGTCAACTAGCCAGATCCACAAAAGGCCAGCCCTAGAAACGAGTGAGTTTTAAGTTCCCAATGTTGAGGGTTGAGCTAGACGATCAACTCAACATTGACTTAATTCCGATTCCTAATGGGTTGCATTACCCCATTATCACGTTAGCCATTCCAACGCTGCATGACCAAGCGAATCGAGCCGTCTTGCTGACACTGCTCTTCTGCCACCTGAAAGCCTTGGCGAGTCGTCTCTTTA
>JAYUYI010000524.1:0-3534 GCA_043752545.1 Thermoleptolyngbya sp. | reverse complement strand
CGAAGGCTTTAGGCCCTCTGCCAAGCGGGGAGAGGGACTTCAATCCGGCTCCCCTTCTCCCTTTTTGGGAGAAGGGGTTGGGGGATGAGGGCAAGCCTTCTCAAAAATGTCCGAACTATTGTTACTTAAGCCAAAAGGACTAAGTTATGGCTGCCAATGTTGAGATTTATACCTGGAGCACCTGCCCATTCTGCATTCGGGCTAAAGGGCTACTGAAGCAGAAGGGTGTGACCTTTACCGAGTATTGCATTGACGGAGACGAAGTTGCTCGGGCAAAAATGGCGCAACGCTCTCACGGCAGACGCTCCCTGCCTCAAGTGTTTATCAACAACCAGCACGTCGGTGGGTGCGATGATCTGCATGCGCTGAATGCCCAAGGTCAGTTGGATGCGCTGCTAGCAAAGTAGGATCGCAGGGGATTAAACTACCTGGACTGTTCACCACGGAGAAACTGGCGTGAAATTTGCCTTCATTATTGACCCGATCCAACGGCTAGATCCGGGGCATGATACGAGTGTGGCGCTGATGGAAGCGGCGCAAGGGTTGGGGCACGAGGTTTGGCTGACGCAGGCAGGACATCTATCGGTGGTGAAGGGGAAAGCATATGGAATGCTCCAGCCGGTGCGGTTGAAGCCTGTAGACCTAGTGGAGGGGCGTTGGATAGCCGCTTCGGATTGGTATGAGCTGGGCGATCGCCAGTTCTTGCCGTTAGAGGAGATGCAGGCGGTGTTCATGCGCACTGATCCGCCCGTGAATGTGCCGTATCTGTACGCGACCTACATCTTGGACTATGTTGATCCGGCCAAAACGTTGCTGGTGAACTCGCCTGCGGGGCTGCGAGCGGCCAATGAAAAAATGTACGCGCTCCAGTTTACGGATGCAATTCCTGAAACCATCGTGACGCAAGACAAGCAGGTGATTCGGGAGTTTGTGGAACGGCAGGGGGCGGCGGTGATGAAGCCGCTGGGCGGCAAGGCGGGTGAGGGGATCTTGTTTGCGGAACCGGGCGATCGCAATCTCAATTCGCTAATTGAGATCAGCACGCAGCAGTTCAGTTACCCGATCATGGTGCAAGCCTATTTACCAGCGGCAAAAGACGGCGATAAGCGGATTATTTTGCTAAACGGCGATCCGGTGGGGGCGGTTAATCGGATTCCGACCGGCAGCGATTTTCGGGGCAATATGGCCGTGGGCGGGCGGGTGGCTCAGGTTGAAATTACCGAGCGCGATCGCCAAATTTGTGACCAGTTAGCCGCTATACTGCGACGCGACGGCTTGATTTTTGTGGGCATCGACATCATCGGTGGCTATTTGACTGAGGTCAACGTCACTAGCCCCACCGGCATTCGAGAAATCGATCGCCTAGAAGGTGTCCGAGTTGGGCAAACAGTGATGGAATGGGTTGAGAAAACCCTAACAGGCGGCATTGCATCGCAGAAAAGGCAAAACTAGCAAAAAAGCATCGCCTGAAAAGGCATCGCCAAAGGGTATAGCAAAAGGCAGCACTGGATAGCCTTGACCAGTGAAACTCGAAACGGTTTAAGAGCAAACCAACAGCATTTCAAGTCATCTTTAAGGAGACATTAGATGAGTTCATCGCACTATCCACCGCATTACGGGTCAGGCATGAAGCGTCGTCGATTTATTCAGTATGGGGCGATCGCCATTGGCACTGGGATTGCCAGCGCCTGTGCGGCCAGCCCACCTGCCACCACTGAGTCTCCTGCGGCTAGCTCCTCGGCCAGCCCAGCGGTCTCCGGTGAGCTCATCAAGGTGACCTATGGCACCAACTGGTTTGCTCAAGCAGAGCATGGCGGCTTTTACCAAGCGGTGGCCACCGGAATTTACAAAGACTATGGATTAGACGTCTCGATCCAGATGGGTGGTCCCCAGGTAAATGGGACGCAGCTGTTGATGGGTGGAGCGATCGACTTTTTTATGGGCTATGCATCCGATGCGATTAAATCGGTGCAAGAAGGGATTCCCAAAATCACCGTCGCGGCCATCTTTCAAAAAGATCCCCAAATTCTACTTGCCCATCCAGGCACAGCCAAAACCCTAGAAGACCTAAAGGGCAGGCCGATCTTTATTTCCTCAGCCGCCAACGTCACCTACTGGCCGTTCCTCAAATCAAAATTTGGGTTTGAAGACAGCCAAAAACGACCCTACAACTTTAACCCAGGTCCTTTTTTAGCCGACAAAACAGCAGCGCAGCAGGGCTATCTCAGTTCTGAACCGCTGTCGGTTAAAAAAGAAGGAGGGATTGACCCGGTCGTGTTTTTGTTGGCAGACTATGGCTATAACCCCTATTCCACCACAATTGAATGCAAAAGTGAGCTGGTTGAGAAGAACCCCGACCTAGTGCAGAAATTTGTCGATGCCTCAATTAAAGGCTGGTATGGCTACCTCTACGGTGACCCCACTGCTGCCAATGAGCTGATCAAGCAAGCCAACCCTGAAATGACCGACGAGCAAATTGCCTACAGCATCGAAAAGATGAAAGAGTATGGGATTGCAGACTCGGGAGACACCACAGACAAGGGCATTGGAGCCATGACCGATGAACGGTGGAAAAGCTTCTTCGATAGCCTAGTTGAGGAAGACGTCTTCAAACCCGATACCGATTACACCAAAGCCTACACCCTCCAGTTCGTGAACAAAGGTCCAGATGCTTATAAGAGTGTGTAAGTAAGTTTTGAGTTTTGAGTTGACCGTTTAACTTAGAACTCAAAACTGACTGAATTTGGATAGCCGCCCTCCTCACCAGCTGACTTGTCCCCTTCTTTTTACGGAAACTCTCAGCATGAATCCTAGTTCTGCGTTTCAGCTCAGCGATGTTAGCAAGGTCTATACCAATGGCACAGTAGCGCTGAAAAATTTAGATCTAATCGTGAATGAAGGGCAGTTTGTCAGCCTGCTGGGGCCCTCAGGCTGCGGTAAAAGCACGGTGCTGCGGATGGTCGCAGGGCTGGGCAAAATGAGCGCTGGCACAATCTATTGGGGCGGCAGTTCGCAGCGACGGCTAGCCTACGTGTTTCAAGAGGCCGCGCTGATGCCGTGGGCGACGGTGCAAGAAAATGTGCGGCTGCCGCTGAAGCTAGCGGGGATGGCACAGGCGGCAGCAGCGATGGCGGTGGCGGAGGCGATCGCCCTGGTAGACTTGACGGGGTTTGAGCACTCCTATCCGCGTGAGCTGTCGGGCGGCATGAAAATGCGGGTCTCGATTGCGCGGGCATTGGTCACCAAGCCAGAGGTGCTGCTCATGGATGAACCCTTTGGGGCGCTGGATGAAATGACCCGCAGTCGGCTCAACAGCGACCTGTTGCACCTGTGGCAGCAAAAGCAGTGGACGGTGGTGTTTGTCACCCACAACATTTACGAAGCGGTTTATTTGTCGAATCGGGTGGTGGTGATGGCAGCTCGCCCCGGTCGAGTGGTTGCTGATGTGGCGATCGCCGCCCCCTACCCCCGCACCGAAGAGTTTCGCACCACGTCGCTGTTTAACGACTACTGCCGCGAAATTTCTGGGTGTCT
>JAYUYI010000523.1:0-3535 GCA_043752545.1 Thermoleptolyngbya sp. | reverse complement strand
CTCAGGAAAGGCAGAGTAGGCGCTATCGAAGACGTCAGAAGACTGTGCCGATGTCTCAGCAGACTGGTTGAAGGTAAACGGATCGTTAGTGGTGCTGTAGGGGCTGGCAGATTCATCATCGCGGCTGAGCGCAAATGGATTATCTAACTCAGATGTAGATGATAAGGATTCACCTGAGAAATCGTCGGGGTTGTCAAGGTCAAGGTTGTCAAAACTGAACGCGTCTGTAAACTCATCATTGGGATCAAAGGAGGACTGAGCCGTGTCGGTGGTGCTAAGAAAATCGTCATCAATATCGGCAAAGCTATCGTTGGCAAAGCCGCTGCCAACAAACCCGCCATCGGCAAATCCGCCATCGCTAAACTCATCCGCCCCAAACGACTCTTCTTGCCCAGTGGGTTCATCATCGCCGCCAAATTGGCTAATGGTTGCCAGTCCACTGTTGGCATAGTCTACATATTCTGGATCGGTAGTGAGACTCAAAACCGACTGATACTGCTCTCGGGCGATCGCATATTGCTGCAACCCATAGCAATAGATATGTCCCCGCAGCAGCCGAACATTCGGCTCATCGGGGTGGCTTTCGACGAGGCGATCGATGATGGCAGCGGCGTCCTCATACTTCGCCTGCATGTAAGCTTTTTCAGCCTGTTGATAGTCTTGTGCGTACTCACTGCTTGATCCCATTTGCCCTCTCCTTGCCCATGCAAGTATCCGAATGTGCTAAAAGTTTAGGCTGCCCACCGCGCCGAGCGAAGAATCGCGACTTGGTCTAACAGCCTGAGGAATCGACTATTCTCGTTGACAAGCATCCACTCGCCTCGAATAAATGGAGCCATCCCATCTGGAATGTTGATCGGCATCTGTACGTCATCAATACTAAGCCAATCCATTTCGTTGATCCGGTCTACGGCCAGGCCCAACATCGTATCTTGGTCTTCGACTGCAATCACAGAAATTTCTGGGCGATCGGTACTCAACGGAGTAGAGTCTCCCAAAAATTGGCCTAAATCAGCCACCCAGACTACTCGCCCGCGCACATTAAGAGTACCTAATAATAGCGGAGAGACATTTGGGATGGGCGTAATCCGGTCGGGCGGCAAAGCAATTACCTCTTTAATCCCCACCGCTGGTAAAGCAAATTCGTCGCCTGATGCCACGAAAAACCTCAAATGCAGCTCACCCTCAGGGCTTTCTAGCTCCTGAAACTCTGCCCCTTGATCTTGCCCTCGACCCGTTAGAAAATCTGGATTGCCTATCATGTATCTGTACCCCTATCCTCGCAACAGTTGCTTTACCGTGCCCACCAACTCAGTCGGCTGGAACGGCTTGGCAATGTAAGCATCTGCCCCCTGCTTCATGCCCCAGTATCGATCAAATTCTTCGCCTTTTGAGGAACACATCACGACAGGAATGTTTTGAGTTTTTGGATTCGCTTTGATCTGACGACAGACTTCGTACCCATTCATCCGAGGCATGACGATATCTAAGACGACTAGGTCGGGTGAATGACCTTGGATTTTTTCTAAAGCTTCTACCCCATCACTCGCAATAGTGACATTCAGACCACTGCCCTTGAGCAGATCTGTAATCATCGCCCGCTGGGTCACGCTGTCTTCTACAACCAAAACTGTGCTCATAACTCCTTACGCTGTAACTATAAAGATAGAAGTCACCAAATAAAAATTCCTATCGTGAAGTTTTGGCATCCCTAATGCTACTTTAATGATTGAATTTAGTCTGAATCTTAACTTCGATCAAGCTATGTGCTTTTAGCCCTGCCTTGATTGTGCACTACCCGCAGAAATAGAGATTGGTGAAGACGAGTCAGTAATACCAAGTTCTAACTCACTTTCGAGGTCTGCTGCCAGCAATTTTTCAAAGGTGGGGTGGGCGGGATCTCCAGGCCCGACGTACTTTTCGACTAGGGTGAGCAGTTCGGACTCACCAAATGGCTTTGTCAGGTAGTCTGTAGCTCCTCCCATTCTGGCTCTAACGCGGTCAATAAACCCTTCTCGCCCGGTCAGCATGACGATTGGGGTTTGACGAAAGACGGTCGATTTGCGCAGCATGGCGGAAATTTCGTAGCCATCTAGTTCAGGCATCGAAATATCACACAAAATTAGATCAGGCTTCAATTGAAACACTAGGCTCAGTGCCTTCAGAGGATTGCCAATAGACGATACCTCATAGCCATGCTGTTGCAGAATATCTTCTACAGTTTGACGGATAGCGACGCCATCGTCGATGCAAACCACTCGCGGCACGCGGTTAGGAGGGGCTAGCCCCAAGCCGGGTGCTGGATCAAGTGAGGGATTCAGTAATTGCACTAATCCCTGCTGGACGTAGGGGTAAACGACACGGGCAACGGTGAGAATGTCGCGGTTTAGGTAGCGGGCAATTTGGCGGATGGATGTTTTGCTATCCATCCAGGTGGTGAGGGTTTGAAAGGTGCTTGCTTTGAGCGTGGCTCGGAGCTGGTCAGGATTGGCGATCGCCGGACATTGGTCGGGCGACTGAATTTGTGGATGAAACCGTTTCCACTGCTGCACCTGCTTCATGATTCTCATGACTAGGGGGTCAATCTCCAGGGTGGTTAATTGGGGAGACAGGGCAGAGCTAACCTCAAATATAAAAGATCCGTGATGCAAGCTCAGCAAGTCAAATAAGGTTTCGTGCACCATGCTTTGGATGATGCTACGGCCTTGAGCCGGGGTCAACGTCCGGTTTTCTAACAATGCCCAGAGATGTCCATATTCTGGAGCATTGGTGGTGGCGATCGCCGCTGACTCACTCACCGAACCCAGCGCCATTTCTAGCTTGTAGCGCCGCAAATGATCGCGCAGGCGCTGCAAATTTCCTTTCGCATCTCCAGCATAAATAATTTGCCCGTTTAGAAAGAAAACGAACCAGGACTTTTCGGCGGCGGCTTTTGTAACCCGATTCCATAGAGTGCTTCCACTCGACAACCCGTCTCCCGATGGTCCCGTCCAAGACGAGCCATAGGCTTCCACCAGCAACTCACCCGTTCGTTGACCCAACTCAATGAGCTGTAAGATGCTGCGGATATCGATTTCACTCAAGTTACCTTGCATGCAGCCAAATTATTCTCCTGGAGACATCTGAGATAGTAAGCCAATCTGTCTAAACCCGAGGCACCCACAAAAAATATCAGATTCTATGGCTTAATCGACAAGGTTGGAGGCGTCGAGATGAAATTAGATTAATCTAGTTTCGATCTAGGATTCCCCGATTGCTTCAGGAAATAGACAGGATCTGAGCAAAATTACTGAACGCTGGGCTGGGTAGGGTGCCAGAGCGGCTGAATATTTCCCATGTGAAACTTAAAGAAAAAACAAAGCTGCCTAAACTCAGATGTTTGCCGAATTGGGTGTCGCTACCGCCTCCGGTCAACGCCAGCAACCAACCCCGACACAGCTCAACCTCGAACTCTCATCTTTTCAGATTACACGGTTCAGATTACACGGTTAAGTGGCACTGCAATTGCGGATAAAGCTTGCACTGCCTTCTCACT
>JAYUYI010000522.1:0-3536 GCA_043752545.1 Thermoleptolyngbya sp. | reverse complement strand
TTTCTAAGCCTACAACCGCTGAGTAGCGCACTACCCACTCCTCATCCTGCTGTGCCACAAACAGCAGAGCGTCCAAGGCTTCTGCCTGAGCAATTTCTAAAAGATGATCTGGAAACCAGTGCCACTTCATGGTTCCCAGACCTCTAGCGGCGGCTCGCCGGACACTCATGGCAAAATCAGCTGTGGCCACTCCCAATAAGGTAACTAGCCCTCTTGGATCGCCAATGCCAGCTAAGGCACGGATTGCCCAGGCTCTAGCGGTGTAGTTATGCAGATCCAGCAGCTCTAACAAAGCCGGGACAGCAGGTTCTCCCAATTGGATTAGCCCATCAACTGCGGCAACGGCTGCCCCTGGATTGTTGTAGCTAAGCGCCGCGATTAGCGTAGGAATGGCTCCTTCTAAATGAGCGGCTGCTAGATTTTGCACGGCTTCTAGCAAACGAGGCGAAGAATCAGCGGTATCTACAGCCCGAATCAGGGAAGAAAGGTGGTCAGCCATGGCGGAGGAGGGACGAATAAGGTCTACCTTCTACATTCTCGCTCTTTCTGCTACAACAAATCATCCATTAACACCATCACTTTCAGTGCCCCGTCGGATAAGTGGGGTGGTGTGGTGTGCAGCAGCTGTTTTTCTAATACGCCTTTCAAGGCAATTAGCTTCAAGCTATTTTCTGCTGGGGTCTGGGCGATCGCCTCGGCAGCAGGCAGATATCCGATTGCACCCAAATCGGCCAGCACAGCTCGTCGCAGTTGCAGATCATCGTTCGCCAACGCGTGTACCAGGCGATCGCCATACTGATTGGCAACCTGGGGATTCGGCGTCAGTTGATACATACACCGAGCGGCAGCATACTGAATCCGAGGGATGTCGTGCTCCAAAAATGGCAGAATGTCGGGAATAGCATCGACTGCACCGAGGGTGCCCAACGCCTCTAGGATGGCATCAAAGGGCTGCGTCAGTTGAGGGGATTCCCGTGCGGGTAGGGTGCCGGGAATCTGGTTGTTGAGCAACTCGCATAACCTGACAATACAAGATCCGTCTGCCAGCATTTCCAAAGACTGGGCGGCGGCTTCGCGGACGTAGAAGTCAGAGCATTCTAGGGCTCGCATCAGGGCTGGGACGGCGCGAGGATCGCCTAATTTGCCCAATGCCCGTGCCGCATTGCGCCGCAGCGGATAGCCGCCTGCATGGGTGCGATCGTCTTCATCGTCCAGCGCCGCCATTAAGATATCAACGGCTTCGGGGGCATCGACCCGAAACCGTCCTAGCCACCAAGCGGCATACACCCGCAGTCCCAGATCTTCGCCCTGAAGGTTGGCGATCGCCTGTTCTACCGTGAGTGAGCTGTCGCTCCGGATATCAGATTCATTATCCATGGTCATTTAGCCGCAAGAGGTCAGACAGACGCCGATAGTGCTGTCATCCTAGTGTAAAAACTTAAAAAAAATAATGCTCGCAGCGGGATGCAACAACCAACCGAAGTCGGCAATTGCATCCCGCTGCGAGCACATCCATTCTTGACTAGACTAGCTCAATGCGTTGATGGCGTAGTCCAGGTAGGAGTTGGCTTCGACAGCAGGGTCGCCGCTCAAACCGTGGTTAGCCTTGATGTATTTCAGGGCTTCGATGTACCAGCTTGGAGCTAGGTCAAAGGTGCGGTTGATTTCGGCGATGCCGCCGATTAGATAGTCATCCATGGGACCTGTACCACCCACCACTAGGCAGTAGGTGACCATGCGTAGGTAATAGCCGATATCACGCACGCACTTGTCCTTACCACGCTGATCAGCAGCATAGTTAGGGCCTTGCATTTGGGTGGTGTAAGGGAACTTGCTGTACACAGCATTGGCGGCACCAGAAGCCAAGGAAGAAGCCTTTTCGCTCAACGCTTTGGCGGCGGTAATGCCAGCGCCAGCTTGGCGAAAACGACCAAATGCAACTTGGATTTCGGTGGAGCTGAGGAAGCGTCCTTGGGAATCGGCGGCGGCGACTGCTTCGGTTAGAGGGGTTTTCATGGTCTGATGATCTCCAAAATAATCTTGTTTTGCGGATGAAGGCGATAGCGATCTCTGGGGCTACCAGACGCTAATCGAACAGAATGCGAGAGGTAATTGCCTAGGCAATTGCGGAGGCTGCCTTATCAAAGTAGCTGCCGACTTCACTCATCAAGCTGGCACAATCACCTTTGGTCACGCCGTTCGCGTCGCCAGCGATCGCCAAAGCAGCATCCTTCATCTTCTGAACGCCAACTGCCACGGAAGCGCCGGGAGTGCCCAGAGCCAAGTAGGTTTCTTTCAAGCCATTCAAGCAGCGATCATCCAAGATGCTGGAGTCACCGGCAAAGATTGCATAGGTGACATAGCGCAGAATGATTTCCATGTCACGCAAGCAAGCAGCCATGCGACGGCTGGTGTAAGCGTTGCCACCGGGGGCAATCAGTCCAGGCTGCTCTTCAAAAAGCGCCCGAGCTGCATTCGCTACGATGGCCGAAGAATTGCTGGTAATGCGGTTGACGGTGTCCATGCGCTTGTTGCCGTTTGCAACCATGGCGCTGAGAGCATCTAGCTGAGAAGAGCTGAGGTAATCGCCGCGTGTGTCAGCCTGGGAAACCACTTTTGCAAATGCATCGAACATAAACTTTAATCTCCTAGTGGGTATAGTCAAATATGGCTTAGGCCGCAACCTGACTGGGTTAAGCTCAGAAATCAATCTGCGTGGGCAGAGCGAGATCGGCACAACCAGTGGATGGAGACCGATGAAATGTTTCCTGATCTTCCGGCAGAAAGCTTGGGAAAAATTACATTTCTTAAATAAAAGGAAAACCTAACTCATTTAGATGCGTAGACAAACCGCATCTGCTGAGGTCGTATGTTTTCCAACATCTCTGTTTATACTATGACGTCTGATCGTTATTCATTACAAATTATGACGATTGTAGCGGCTTGAACCAAGCCTGGGACTCAACACAGGCGCACAGATGCGTTAAATAATGGCCAATTCCGTTACGCCAGCCCCAACTCTACCCCCATCTTCTAACTGTAGCTGAGAAGACTGTTTGAATGACGCGGCCTAGCAGCTGAAAGCTGAAGGCAGCAGGTCAAGAAATGTTGCGAATCTGAGTAACGCGGTTTGGTGAGCTGACGAGCCGGTGGTTGAAACGTGATTGGCTTAGCGTTTCAAACCGTCTCTGCCCTGCGGCTTTTCCTGCTTCTTTGTTAGGATTTAACCGCTGTCCAGTCCTTTTTTAATAGCGCTAGGAAGGTCGCAATTCCTTTAGAAAACCCTTCAGGGTCAGGCAACACATATTGAGGGAATTCTTCATAGGGACGCCATAACTCTGAGTCGTTATGCCGTAAGTGCAAGACCCGATCATCGCCGTCTAGTTTCCAGAGCATTTGACCGCCAAGGGGTACGTCAGCCATGGTTTCCTCCTATTTGGTAACCGATTATTATGTAACCAAACTGACTATTGCGGATCGCGGATTAAATAAATTATTAGGATGGGCATCTTGCCCGTCCGGACGGGCAAGATGCC
>JAYUYI010000521.1:0-3544 GCA_043752545.1 Thermoleptolyngbya sp. | reverse complement strand
CAGCTTCTAAGCTTGCGGCTGAGACGTTGTTGCGCGGCGATCCAGAGCAACCAGTGACGCTGAAGCTAGAGCCGGTCGAATTCATGTTGAAGCTGGAGCCGATCGAATTTACGACAACGTTCAAGGGCGATCCCAATGCTCCCATTGCTGCAACCTTTGAGTTAATGAATCTGCCTCGGTTGAGCTTTGATCAATGGCTAACGCTGATCAAAACTGTCTTAACTCCAAAAGTGCGAGTGCATTTTCCAGTCAACTTGAGCTTTGCCGTTTCTGTGTTCCCGCTCAACGCTCTGGGCTATGATGCGGTGACTTTTTCTGTTTGTGGGGAACAACAGATTATTACGGAAGAATATATCCCGAATCGCTTTGAACGGTGCGACGTTCATTGCGAACCGGTTGAATGTGAGCCAATTGAATGTGAACCGATTGAGTGTATGCCCATTAATCATTAGTGCCGGGAGGTTCATGCCATGACAAGCATCGGAAATGAAACGGGCAAAGGTCTTTCGTTTGGTTCGGTGTCCGCTATGCTTTGTGGTAATGCAAGGCGGGTTGCTGGCTCCTGTGAGATGATTAACACTAGTGATCAGGATGTCTTCCTGTGGACTGTCCCAGTGATTAACAGTGAACTCCGAGATGTTTTTGGAGCCACGGTTCGCGAAGTTCCGATTATGCGTGCGATTCCAGCGGGCGGTTCGGCAACATTCCCTCTAAGGCTCAAGTTAGATGGCCTCACTCCTCCCGGTGAATATGCCATTACTTTGGCATTAGGAGAGGAGCAGAAGGAATTTGTGGTGCAGGTGCCTGAGTCTACACGCATCAAAATTGAGCCATCGCAGCTCACCTTGATCGGAGAGCTAAAAGCCAAAATTGCGAAAACGCTGGTCGTCACGAATTTGGGGAATGTGGGCTTTACGGTTGGCAAGCTGGGAGCAGTGATTTTGGAAGAAGATGGCGGTGTTTGTCGCAGTGTGCAATCGAGTTTGCGATCGCAAGGAGCAAAAGGCTATCAATCTTTTCTGGATGCTCTCGTTGCAGAACTGGCGACGACTCGGGTGGATATGTTGCGGGTGGGAGTGCCAGATGACACGCCGGAAATTCCACCGGGGGAGTCGCAGATGATTACTCTAGAGTTTCATCTGCCGGGAGACTTAACTGCCGGTCGAAGTTATTTTGGTCAACTGGCGATCGAAAATACGGGTATTGATCTGCAAGTGAGGGCGTTAGGAAGCAAGAATGGAACGCCAAATGAATTGAGTCAACGAATTGAGTCAACGAATTGAGCAATCGTCGGAAGTGAGGTATCTTTCAGATCAACGCTTTGTTTCATGGTTTGCCAATACCGGGTTTTGCTTTAGCCTAAGGAGGGCATCGTGACTGGAACGCAATTCTATCGCAATGGACGGACGGCTTCCGACAGGCGATCGCTCAGCAACATCGGACAAGATCTGAGTAGCCTGACGAGTCTGTACCAGAAGTTTTGGCTTTCTACCTTTGATCTGGGAGCAAACCTCTTCGATGATACAGTTCAGTTGATGGGCAGTACTGAACCATCCCGGACAATACTACGGGCAATGAAACCCAGACGGCTCTGTGAGGTGCCGCTAGCCTCGCACCCCGATCCGTTCCTGGGGGAAATTGTCCGTGAAGCCTATGTGGGGGAATCGATTCGGGTGCCACTCCGAGTTAAAAATCGCACCCGCAAAACTCGTGTGTTCCAATTCGCAGCGGAACAACCCTTAAAAAATGTGCAGGGCGAGGAAGGGGGCGCGCTCAAGCTCGATACAACTCAATATACGTTGGTATCGCTGGAAACCAGAGTCTTGAATGTAACGCTCGATGTTTCTTCCGAATCCTTCAAGCCCGGATTTGACTACAAAACAAAGATTGTGATCACCAGTGAGAAATGTGAGCCGCAGATCCTTGGGTTTACATTACGGGTGCTATCGGAAGATGCTGCGCCACTGATCAAGCTCAGTTGTCTCTGCCATCCTCCAGTACGGCAGATTCACTGGTATGACCATTTCTATTGTGATGTGCAAGAGGATGACGACTGCACGGGAGAGCCGCAATCATCCTGTAACGAACACGAAGATGAATCCCCTCAGTAGACGAAGACGATTGACCAACGACCGCTGACCAACGAAGGTGAGGATGAATAAGCATGTTTGGTTTTGGCGTTGCTTCAGAGCTTTGGAAAGACTCTAAACTCAGGGGGTTGATGGGAGATTTAGTCACAAAAACGCTGAAGGCGGATGTGCAGATCCTTCAGAATGGCGCAGAGCTTTCCTATCGTCTCGTGCAATGTGGGTTGCCATCAGGGTTCAAGCGTGGGCAAGCGGGCGAGGACGGCACGGCGGAGGCGGTTGCCATCATTAAGGGCATGATTCAACTGAATGTGAACTACTATGCCACCCTGGTTGACCTGAATCTGAAGTTTACCCATGGTTTGTTGGATACGGTGAAGGGGCAGCCTGCTCCTTCACCAGTGGGCAAAGCGACCCGTGATCTGCAAACAATGAGTTTGGTTGCCAGTGTGGGCGATCGCCTCCGGGCACCGTTTCGGGTCGAAAATAATCGGGCGGAGCCGACCAGAGTGACCTTTCGCCTCACACCCTTTGAACGGGATGACGGCATTCAGATCGTTGCGTCTGGAGTGACGTTTGCCCCCTCTGAAATTGAGCTGCAAGCGCATCAAGAGGCTCAGATTTCCCTACTGCTGCCGGTGAATCAAGAGTTTGAGGCAGGGCATGTCTACCTCGCCACCCTCTCCGTGGAGGGGATGGATGCGATGCGGCTGCGGGTGCGTTTGCAGGTTCAATAGCAATTATGTCAATGAAACCCTATTCCTATTCCTTTCATGTGGCATTAGATGGTAATGGCATCAATGGTCTGGAAGGCATGGCTGGTGTTTGTCTGTTCCGGTATGATCCAACGGACGATCGCTACGCCTACAAAATCAAGTACTACGATGGCATCGCTGGCGGTCATGCCCTGAGTGTCAATCCTGAAGGGACGATCGGGTTTTTGGGCAATGCTGGACAGCATCTCTTGCTTTACGATGCACGGAATTTGGCAGAGATTGATCGTATTTCAACGCTTCGGTTTGAGGTGAATGATTCCACGATTCGTGGTAGTACCCATGCGGTCTGGCTGAATCAGCATGAATTCATCACGGCGATCGGTGATTTCTTTTATCGGTTTGATATCAATCATCTGGCGAAGGGGGAACGCCTGGGGCCCCACAAAGTGAAACTGGCACATGCTATGAAGGTCACGCCTTCGGGGCGCTATCTCTGTTATGGCTCGATGGATCATCCCAAAAGCGGTGAGGCGCGGGAGGTTGGCATCTGGGATCTTCAGACGGGCGAAGCACGGCGCATTGAGTTGCCCACGACCTGCTGGCATTTGGTGTGCCACCCTACCTGCGATCGCTTTTATGCCGTTTCCTTCCGCGTCCAACCCCAGGAATATCAGGATTACCATGAATGGGCAATGGCATTTTTTAAGGAGTATGTGTTTGAGGTAGACGCTGCCTCTGGAG
>JAYUYI010000520.1:0-8720 GCA_043752545.1 Thermoleptolyngbya sp. | reverse complement strand
CATGCCATTAGCGAAGCCCTGAATGCGATCGACGAAGTGCTCGATTTGCATTGCATTGTGGCCTTTACAGGTACGGGCTATAGTGCGCGGCTAGCGTCCAAAGAACGGTTAACGGCTCCAGTTGTAGCGCTCACGCCAAGTGTAGATGTTTATCATCAGCTCAACTTGGTGTGGGGAGTGCGGCCACTGTTAATCGATCAAGAAGTGGAGACATTTGAAGCCGTGGTGCAGCAAGTAGAATCGTGTTTGCTAGAGCGGCAGTTGGCGGTTAAGGGCGATCGCATTTTGATCATGGGGGGCATCCCGATGCGGGTGTTGGGAGGCACCAATTTTCTCAAAATCCATACCATTGGAGCCTAGGCAGGTTTTGGCGGATGGCGATCGCATGGAGGAATGATGCAATCCGCAGCGGCGCTTGGAGGCGATCGCCGACTCGGGTGTAGACCCCCTACCGGTACTCTACCTGCAGGTACTCTAGATGTTAGGCTTGTGGGCGTCAGGCGGCTAGCTCAAATCGGTTTAACTATAGTGATCGCCATGGTTCGTGCAGTGTTGTGTGGGTATTACGGGCAGGGCAATGGCGGTGACGAGGCGTTATTGGCAACGCTGCTGCAAATGTTGCCGTCCCATGTGACCCCGCTGGTATTGTCGGGTGATCCGGTGCAAACCGCCAAACAATACGGTGTGGACGCGTGCGATCGGATGTCTTTGCCGGCCATTGTGGCTGCATTGCGGCGTTCCGATGCGTTTATTTGGGGCGGTGGCAGTTTGATGCAAGATGCCACCAGTGCTCTGAATCCGCTGTATTACGGGGGGTTGATGCTCCTAGCGCAGCGGATGGGGCTGCAAACGGTGGCGTGGGCGCAGGGGGTAGGGCCACTCCAGCGCCCGTTGACGCGTTGGCTGGCGCGGCAGGCTTTTTGGGGCTGTCGGCAGGTGAGTGTGCGCGATCGCGGTTCGGCTGATTTATTGGCAGGGTGGCATATTCCGGTCACCCTAGCGCCCGATCCAGTCTGGGCATTGCAGGGTAAGCCAGTGCCCGGTCTATGGGATTTGCCAGCGCCTCGGGTGGCAGTGGTGCTGCGATCGCATCCTCTGCTGACGCCAGAACGGTTGCAGCATCTGACCCAAGCCCTCGTGAGCCTTCAAACAGCGACCCAAACCCATATTTTGCTGATCCCGTTCCAGCCCGCTGAAGATTTGGCGATCGCCCAAACGCTCCATGCGGCGATGCCAGACGTGAGCCACATTCTGACCTTGAGCGATCCACTAGAGCTAAAGGGTGTGTTCCATGGCGTGGAGATGGCGATCGCCATGCGGCTGCACGGGCTAATTATGGCGGCGGCGTCAGAGTGTCGGTGTTTTGCGCTGAGCTACGACCCCAAGGTGAGCCGCCTGATGGATGAACTGAGCCTGCCCGGTTGGCCGCTCGACCAAATTCCCGCCGACCCCATTCAGATTAGCCAAACTTGGATCGAGCTATATGCCAATGGTGAGGCGCTCTCGCCCGATCAAGTTCATGCCTTGGCTGACCGGGCTGCTATGCATCAAGAGCTGCTGAAAGGTGTATTTTGGCAAGGCTAGGTGCGGCCAACTGAGAGTTGTTTTGGCTAAACGTGAAGTCCCTATCTACCTTTTGAAGGGTTGCCAGAAGACACAAAATTAAGTAAAAAGTGATTATCAAATCAGATTTCTGTGTTAACAAGGGTAAATGAAATTGCGCTAATCAGGATGCCTGCAAAAAAGCAGATCAATTGCTGCAAAATTTCATTCGCCGCTTGTTGCGCTCAAAGTCTATTCCATAGTCTGTTCCATATATTTGTGCTGGCTGAGTTGAACCCATGAGTGACGCCAATCCCCCCGACCAGAACCCAGATTCCGCGCAGCCTACCCCTCCTACTCCAGCGAATTGGTTTGCCGGGTGGGAAGAGTTTTCGACTGTGCCAGAGGCTCACTCTCACTCAGGCAGCGACCCGGTAGCTCAACCCAGTTCTCCTCCAGATCCCGCCAGCGTGCCGTCGCCATCTCCGCCTCATCTTGATGTTTGGGATGAGTGGCAAACGGTTGATTTCCCCAACACGGTTAGGGCGGAGACGCTTGAGCACTATGCCCGCACCATTCCCCCAGAGGCAGCGCCCGATACCTGGACAGAACATGCTGCCGATGCTCATGCCCAGCCCAATATTGGCGAACTAATCAGCCTTATTCAAGAACTCAACCAGTGTAATAACGCTCTGCTTGACCGCGTTTCTCAATTAGAAGAGGCGCTGGAGCAGACCCAGAACGCAACGCTGGTGCAAAACGCGAGTGTGATTCAGGCGATCGCCCCCGATTCTGCTGACCTGCATACGCTCCACAGTCAGGTCGTTGCCCTCTCAAGCCAGTTAGATCTATCGCAACAAATTAGCCAACGGCAGCAGGTGCTAGCCGAAACGTTGACGCAGCAGTTGGCGGCTAGTCAACTGCGGGTGGCTCAGTTAGAGCAGCAGTGTACCCTGTCGCAGCAGCGGCTAGACGAGCAAATGCAGCAGCTCAGTCAACGCGAACGTGACTGCCGCGACCTGCGAACCCGTTTGCAGCGACAGCAGCGTCATACACTGCAATTTAAGGCGGCGCTGGAGCGGTGCTTAGATGTGCCTGCTGATCTGAGCGACCTGTTAGATGCCGGAATCGAGTCGGCGACTCACCAGCCCTGGGCTGACGCGCAGCCGAACTTGGTGGTGCAATCGCTATTGCCAAAAGTGCATCAAATTCAGCCTTGGTCGGCGAAGTCGGGTGGGTCGAATGTGCCATTGAAGCTAGATGCTTTACTCAGCCGCCTGTCTGCTCAAGCCACTGAGCCAGAGTCTGTTGACTTAGCCCCTGACTTAGCCCCTGATCAAATACCTGCTGCACCGGCGGCGATCGCGCCAGAGCCATCCCCCCTGGCAGAAGCACTGACAGCGGCACTAACAGAGGCACGGCCTGTGGCTCTTGAGTTGCCTAGCCCGCCTAATTCCACCCAAGACGTTGAAGCCATTACCATAGCCTTACCCAGCCCGCCATCTCATCTGCTGAATGAAAATGATCTCACCGCTACCGCAGACCCATCTGAGTTTGAGGAGTCAGAACCCTTCACGCCACTGCCGATCCCGTCGGTCAATGACATTATCAAAACGCTGATTGCGGCTGATGGGGGCAACGATGCAGAAGCGACTTTGTGGCAAGATTTAGCCCGCTTGGTGAATGGATCGGCGGATGATCTACCGAGTGCCGGAGTAGCTCAGCCGAACGATGCAGACCCTCGCGACGCTACTGAACCCGCGCCTGCTAGCGAGTTCACTCAGTCGGTCAATGCGCCGCCGTCCCAGCCAGATTGGCAGTCGGCGATCGCCCCTGGGCCTTTACCGATCCCACCGCTGGTTCCTACCGCGACCGACAAGCGCAAATTGCTGGCGGTGCCGTTTGAGTCATCTATATGGTCATCTCCGTCTACCGCAGCGGCGCTCTCGACAGTGAGTGCTGAGGTGCCAGACACTGCTAGAACCCCTGGGCAGCCAGAGCCATCGCCCGTGCTTTACCCCGAGCGACCTGTTAAAAAAATTCAGTCGCTGGCCGCTGTAGACCTGCCTAGTTTTCCGCGCTAGTTGAGAACTAGGGTTTGCTGTAGTGCCCGATCAGTTGGGCGATCGCCAGCACGCTGCCGTCTATCGCCTCAAATAGCTCTGCTTTAGTGGCTCCAGGCGGCAGGTCTACGGGTTGGTCTAGGGCATAGAGGCGAAAGCTATAGCGATGGGTGCCGCTGGGTGGACAGGGACCGCCGTAGCCCGTTTTGCCGAAGCTGCTATTGCCTTGGCTGCCGCCACTGGGCAGGGTCGGTTCGCTGGGTACCGCTGGGGCTAGCTGCCGCGTTTCGGGCGGCAGGCCATACATCACCCAATGTACAAAGGTGCCACTAGGGGCGTCGGGGTCGTCCATGACCAGCGCCAAACTGCGGGTTTCGGAAGGTACCACACCCCAGGCTAACGGGGGCGAGATATTGTCGCCTGTGCAGGTATATTGCGCCGGGATCGGTGCTTCTGGGGCAAAAGCGCTGCTCTCTAGGGTAATGGGAGTGGTCGTTTTGGGCTGAGGTTCGGGAATCTCGGCTCGGTCGCCAAGGCAGCTGGTCAGAGTGAGCGCCAAAAGTGCGATCCCCCACCCCGTACCCCGAAGCCGTTGCAGAAGGGAAAGTTTGGTCATACCTAGGCGCTGAAATACTTTGCTGTAGGATGACACACCACGATCGCCGTGGTGGATTGCTCTGGATAGAGCTGTTCGCTTTCGTCCATATGCAGCCCAATCCGTTCTGCCCCCAATAGCTTGATCAACGTGTACTGATCTTGCATGTTGGGGCAGGCAGGATAGCCAAAACTATAGCGTGAACCAGGATAACGCTGCGCCAAAATGTCGCGAATGGTGTCGGGTTCTTGATCACCAAACCCTAGCTCGCGCCGAATCCGGGCGTGGTTCCATTCGGCCAGCGCTTCGGCCATCTGTACCGCGATGCCGTGGAAGTAGAGGTAGTCGGTATATTGGTTGGCGTCAAATAAGCGCTTGGCAAATTCTGTGGCCGCCTCGCCAACGGTGACGGCCTGCATGGGGAAAACGTCGTGGGGCAGAGCGGGAGAGGCCGATGCTTTGGGCAGATAGAAATCGGCTAGACAGAGGCGGCGCAGCGATTTTTGGCGGGGGAAGTGGAAGGTGGCGGTAGCTTGCCTGCGCGGAGCGCGGAGCGCCTGCCCTAGCCCTGCTGAATTGGCGTTGGCTGCGATCGCTGGATCATACAGCTCCAGCGAGTTTCCTTCTGCCAAGCACGGGAAGTAGCCATAGATCACCTGGAGGTGCAGCAAGTTTTCGCTAACAATCCGCTGTTTCCAGGTTTCCAAAATCGGGTAGACCGTCTCGGCCAAGAAAGCATCGTAGTCTGCTCGCGATTGCTCCTTGGGTTTGCGGAACTGCCACTGTCCCGCAATCAGCGCCTGCAAATCCAGGTAGTTAAATACCTCTTGCAGGGGAATTTCTTCACTCTGCAAGATTTTGGTGCCCCAAAACGGGGGCGTCGGGCGCGGGATGTCGATGGCGATCGCGTCGGAGCGCTCTTCGGAAGCAGGGGGGAGAGGTTCGATAGTCGCAGTGGAGCCATTAGAGGGCAGGACATCTGCGGTTGTGATGGTGTCTGGAGCGCTTGCGCCGTTGGAAATCAGGGGAGCTTCATCCAGAAAGCCTTGATGGTCGTCCCAGTTGCCGCCCGTTTTGGCCGGCATGAGCTTGTCCATGAAATGGAGGTCAGAGAAGGCGTCTTTGCCGTAGACAACTTTGCCGTGGTAAGCATTCTGGCAGTCTTCATGGACAAATTTGGGGGTGAGGGCGGCTCCGCCCAAAATCACGGGGACGGTGATGCCCCGTTCGTTGAACACGGCCAGGTTTTCTTTCATGAAGGCGGTAGATTTGACTAGCAGGCCACTCATGGCGATGCAGTCGGCGTTGTGTTCGTAGTAGGCATCGACGATCCGATCGACGGGCTGTTTGATACCCAGGTTGATCACCCGGTAGCCGTTGTTGGTGAGGATGATGTCTACTAGGTTTTTGCCGATGTCATGGACGTCGCCTTTGACGGTGGCAATTAAGAAGGTGCCTTTGGTGCTGTCTGCGTCTTCCTTTTCCATATAGGGTTCCAGGTAGGCAACGGCGGCTTTCATGGTTTCGGCAGATTGCAGCACAAAAGGCAGCTGCATTTGCCCAGAGCCGAACAGTTCACCGACGACTTTCATGCCGTCGAGCAAGAAAACGTTGATGATTTCTAGCGGCGGATGGGTTTGCAGGGCGATCGCCAGCGCAGCTTCCAGGCCAATCCGTTCGCCGTCGATAATGTGCTGTCGCAGGCGGTCTTCGATCGGCAAATCGGCCAGCGATGAGGTCGAGCGGGCAGCTTTGGCCGACACGCCCTCAAACAGCCGAGTCACCTCCATCAGCGGATCGTAGATGCAGATATCGCCATCAAATTTGCGCTCGTCATAGATCAGCTGGCGGCAAATTTCTTGATGGGCGGGGTCAATCTTGGCCGTCGGCAAAATTTTGGCGGCGCTGACAATCGCCCCGTCCATGCCAGCGGCGGTCGCTTCGTGTAAAAACATGGAGTTCAGCACAATCCGCGCCGCTGGACTGAGGCCAAAGGAAATGTTGGACACACCCAGCAAAATGTGGACGCCGGGCAGGTTTTGCCGCATCATCCGAATCGCGTCAATTGTGGCTTTGCCGTTTTCTCGATCTTCTTCAATCCCTGTCGAAATCGGCAGGGCTAGCGGGTCGTAGAAAATTTCGTAGGCGGGAATGCCAAACTCCAGGGCGTCGCGGTAGGCGCGTTGGGCGATCGCAAATTTGCGGTCTGCCGTGCGCGCCATCCCCTCTTCGTCGATGGTGCCGACTACAATGCCTGCGCCATATTCCTTGGCCAGCTCCAGCACCTTGAAGAAACGCTCATCACCGTCTTCGTAGTTGGTGGAGTTGAGGATGCACTTACCGCCCGCCACCTTTAGCCCCGCCTCCATTTTTTGCCACTCGGTCGAGTCGAGCATCAGCGGCAGGTTGGCATTGGTCACCAGCCGTGACACCAGTTCGCGCATGTCGTGCTCGCCGTTGCGTCCCACATAGTCCACGTTGACATCAAGAATGTGCGCCCCTTCCTTGATTTGCGATCGCGCCACCGCCACCAGCCCGTCCCAATCTTCGGCGTTCAGCAGCTCTCGCACCTTTTTGGAACCGCTGGCATTCAACCGCTCGCCAATAATTAGAAACGAGTTGTCTTGCTCATAGGGCTGCGCCGAGTAAATTGATGCAGCGGACGGCACGTAATGCAGCAGCGGACGTGGATCGGGCCAGGCCAAGCCGCCTTCATCCTTCATCCTTTTGCCTTCCGCCTTCATCCCTCCGCCTTCATCCTTCCCTCTTCTCCCTTCATCCCCTCTCACTGGTCGTGCCTTGGGCGTGAGCGTGGGCGCAACTTCGGCCAATTGGTGAATGTGATCGGGACGAGTCCCGCAACAGCCGCCAATCACCTGAACACCCAGGTCTTCGACAAAATGCATCAACGCCAGCCGCAGTTCCATTGGGGTCAGCTTGTAGTGGGCGTGCCCACCGACGTTCTCGGGAATGCCTGCGTTGGGAATACAGGAAATCACAAACGGTGAATGCTCCGACAGGTAGCGGATATGCTCGGCCATCCGATCGGGGCCAGTGGCGCAGTTTAGCCCCAAAATGTCGATCGCAAACGGCTCCAAAATCGTTAGCATGGCCGCGACGTCTGAACCCACCAGCATGGTGCCCTGCATTTCCATCGTCACTGACACCATCAACGGACGGCGATCGCCCTTTTTGGCAAACACGGCTTCAATTGCATTCAGCGCCGCCTTAATCTGCAGCACGTCCTGGCAGGTCTCGACCAAAAACAGATCTACACCACCGTCAAACAGCCCCTCAGCCTGCTCCATAAACGACGCCTTCATCGTGTCGTAGTCAATATGTCCCAGGGTTGGCAGCTTCGTCGTTGGCCCGATTGATCCGGCGACAAACCGAGGCTTTTCTGGGGTAGAAAACTCCGCTGTGCACTGTTTGGCCAGTTCTGCCGCCAGCTTATTTAGCTCATAGGCTCGATCGGCCAAATCATATTCGGCCAGCACAATTGAAGCTGCCCCAAACGTATCGGTTTCAATCACATCCGCCCCTGCCGCCAAAAAGTCTCGGTGCACTGTCGCCACTGACTCCGGCTTGGTCACCACCAAATATTCATTACAGCCCTCATACTCTGCCCCGCCAAAATCCGCCGCCGTCAGATTTTGCACCTGGAGGTTGGTTCCCATGGCACCGTCAAACACAAGAACGGGGCGATCTGGACTGTGAAGCCGAGTTAAAAAGGGGCTGATCATAGTAGTAAAAATGCGATAGAAATGCGCTCAGAGTTCGACAAGAATATTTACACAGATACGTTCTAGCGTATCTCACCCTTACTAGAATCTAAAGTTAGAGATCTAGAAAAATCTACCGACCCCTCCTCCATGGCAAGCCCAAAAATCCTAATTGTGGATGACAGCAAAGCAATTCGGATGCAGATTGTAGACATGTTGCCCAAAGGTACCTTCACTGTGATTGAGGCCAAAGATGGAGCAGAAGCTTTGATGCTAATCGTGCAGGAGCGACCGAATTTGATTTTGCTCGATTTCTTTATGCCTCGCATGAACGGCTGGGAAGTCGTGCAAAAAATTCAGGCCGATCCGGTGCTCAAGTCGATTCCGGTGGTGATGATGTCGGGGCGGCGGGAAGAGGTGGAACAGACGGTACCAGACCTGTTCAATTACTTTGAGTTCGTCAGTAAGCCGTTTCAGCAAGCGACTCTGTTCAAGGCGATTCAGACGGCAAGCGCCAAAGCCAAAGCTCGGCAGACTTTACCGATCGCCACTCCCACACCTTCCCCTGCCGTGGCGTCACCGCCTGCATCCAGTGCCGTCACGGTTACTCCAGCGATCGCCAACGCCACGGCGGCATTGGGTGCGGCTGGCACCAAGATGCATCCTGCACTTCCGGTGGTGATCGATGACGTGCAGCAATTAAAAACAGAAGTTCGCCAACTGCGAGAGCAAAACGCTAATCTGCATACCGAAATAGAATCACTAAAACATCGGATGCAGCAGCTCGCAGCCTTTGTG
>JAYUYI010000519.1:0-18129 GCA_043752545.1 Thermoleptolyngbya sp. | reverse complement strand
GATAATAATCGCTGCGGAAATCGGCTTTGGAAATATCCAGTTCGTTAACGCTAAACCCATTGCGGTAACCGTAAGTGGGGCGACCCACAATCCGCCGCGACTCACGGATATAGGGATATTTAGACAGGCCATGCACCGTGCCCATGGGCGAGTCTAAACCCGTCAGCAATCGATGATTGGGAGCTGGTTTTTTGACGCCTTCACCCAGCTGAGAATCGGTAATCCCGTTCACAAACCAGTAGTAGTAGCCGAGGGCAAGCTCTTCACCTGCCCGCAGCGTATCGGTGCGCAGTCCGCCCAGCCAGCCGCCAGGATTGAGCTGTCCTGCACTCTGCAATTGGTCGCGGCTGTAAATTAAGTTGTCTCGGGCGGTGCCGGGGCGGTAGTCATTCCCCCAGACCCAATTCTGCATCGAAATATCTCCGGGCTTGGGTTTAGAAGCGCCAAAGACTTTTTCGGTAGAGCGCGGATTAGGACTCCAAATCCGGCGGTAGGTAAACACGACGTCGATGTCCGCCAGCCTAGGATTAGGATCATAGCCGTAATAGGGAGCGTAGCGATCGTAGAAGGACGGTTTTACCTGGGGTTGCGGGTCGGCTGTGCGCTCCATGGCGAAGGTGTAGGTGAAGCCTTGGGTGCAGTAGGGATCGCCTGTGGCGCTAGCGGAGGATGGGTTGAGGGCGGAGCGTGGATCGAGTCCTACGCGATAGGGTACATCGGCGAGAGCGATTAGTTCTCCGGTTTCGGTGGCTTCAAGCACATACCAGGGGGCAGGGCCTGCCTGTTGGGTCGGCTTGGGCACAAAATGAATGATCTCTTTGCTGAGGCGATCGGAGTCTTCATAGCGATACATATCCTCAACCACCTGAGATAGCGGTTCGCTGTTGAGGGGTGGAGTGCCAGGAGCAACAGTGTGCTGAATGGCGATCGCCCCCATAATCATTTTGCCGTCAGCGCTATAGTCGAGCTGCTTAATCACCGTCGAGGGAAACCACTTGAGTTTACCTTTACCTTTGCGGGCAGCATCACGCAGCTCGTTTTCTAAAATTTCTTCAGCATCTTTAGGTAAAAAGCACGACTCGCTCACCCAGCAGTCGCCAGGACTCAGCCGACGATACTTTTGCTGAATGCGATCGCGCAATTCTAAATATCCTTTAGAGAAATAGCGCAACTGCCGCTGCCGTTTGGCTTCGTCTAGGGCGGAGGTACCCTGAGATGTCAGCTGACCGCCTACCCAGTCAGTGAGTTCAGTTAAACAAACTGTCCGCCCAGCGAGTAACGCTTCGTAGGCCGCAGCGGTGCCAGCCAACCCCGCCCCCACGATCAGGAGCTCACACTCTACCGTGGTATCGTCAGCAGGCACCTCCGACGCGCGAACAGGACGAGTTTGAGCCAAAACCGAAACACCGGGGGCGGTGGTGGCAATTGTGATCACAGCTGTGAGGACAGCTGCGATAGAGGGGCGAATAGATTTGGGGATCATGCAAAGGGAAAGAAAATAGGGCGGATGACAGCGCGCTTGCAGCTAAATCAAAAATTCAAAAAAATACCCGCTAACTGGTTCAGTTTAACGGGAGATATCTAACACCTAAGAGTCGTCAGCTATACCTTCAGACGGTTCGGCCTCGATCAAGTTCCGCACAAAGTCATAGAGGTCAGGTTCCGATCGCCCCTCTAGCTGCTGATCTTTCAGGTCAATTAAACCCTGAGCCAGCACCCCTGCTCGCTTTTTATACGTTGAGTGAGCCGTCAACATATCCAAAAATACCTCCTGTTCAATTTGGGTACGGCTGGCTTCATCCCCAAGGCTGGTCGAAAATTCTACCGCTTCTGCCTCAAACTTCAGCAGAAAAATCAGCGCGCCGCTCAAGGTTTGAAGCTGCTGCTGGAGCTGGCGCAGATCCAAATCGAGCCGATCAAATCCGACACTGCCCTCTAGCCGCAGCTCCACAATCGGCTGATCGGCAGGGTTCACCTTGCCAGATTCGATCGCCGTTTGTAGCGTAGCGATCGCCCCTGCCTCGACCGCATCTACCGTCTCTTGCCCCCGCAGCGTATGCCGCAATCGCACCGTTGGCCGTTGGTAATAGTCTTGCTTCAAATTTGCTCGTAGCCCTCCTTGATCTAATTCAACCAAATAAACGCCTCGCGTAAAACTCGCTTCTTCAACGCTGTTAGCTTCTATGGAACCAGGATTAAAAATCCAGTTTTCCAACTCGTAATTTTTGTGGATATGGCCTAGCGCCAGGTAGTCTACGCCAACGGTCTTTAGCGGTAACAAGTCCGCATAGCGCAGCGCCCCCTGATAACGGGCAATCTGTCCCTCTAGCCCGTGGTGAAACATCAGAATTGTGCGCCCCGGACTAGGCGGTAGGGCTTGGATGGCGGCAGCAATTTGCTCGATCGCCTTTGGAGCAGTCGCGCCATACCAATAGGATCCCAGCACCCGAACTCCACAGGGCAAGTCAATATACCCACCCCGCCGCGTGTTCTCATTCCACGGTGCGTAGAAGGGTTCCCCTGCTGCCAAATCTCCCGGTTCCAGCAGCTTCAGCGATCCCCAGTCGGATAAGTAACGCAACCAGCTGGTCTTGGTGCCATAGGGCCGGTTGTCATGATTGCCTTCAATCGCCAGCACCGGGATTCCCGCATCTGCCAAATCGCGCAAACAAATCTGCGCCTGATTCAAAATATTGGGCTGAATGTTGCGGTGCTCAAACAAGTCGCCTGCAATCAGGACAAAATCAACTTGAGGGGCGATCGCATGCCGAGCTAGGGCATCTTTTAGGGCATAAAAAAAGTCCTGGGTTCGCTCCTTACTGTCGTAGCGATCGAAGCCCAAATGAACATCGGCAACGTGAAGAAATCGAGCCATAGGATCGCCAATTAATGCAACAAAAAAGTCCAAAGTATGAAGACTAGCTCAGTCGTGACTAGTACCCATGCTTTAGACTTTAACCGTTTCAGGGCTTGACGTGTTCAGCGCCTTAGGTGGTCGAAGCGGCCAACTCTTCTAACCGCTCCTGCTGATCTTGAGAGATACAAGACTGAATCACAGTTTCAATATCCCCCTCTAACACGGGCGAGAGGGTAAAGTTTTGACCCAGACGGTGATCTGTGACCCGGTTGTCTTTGTAATTGTACGTGCGGATCTTTTCAGACCGTTCTCCCGTACCCACTTGTGAACGGCGCATAGACGTAACTTCTGCCTGTTGTTCTCGCAGCTTGATCTCGTATAGCTTAGCTCGGAGAATTTGCATGGCGCGCTCTCGGTTCTGGAGCTGCGATCGCTCTTCGGTGCAAAACACTCGAATTCCCGTAGGTTTGTGGATTAAGTCAACCGCTGTTTCTACCTTGTTGACGTTTTGCCCCCCTGCACCACCCGAGCGAGCGGTTTTTAGCTCAATCTCTTTGGGGTCAATCTCCACTTCCACATCGTCTACCTCTGGCATCACCGCCACCGTAGCCGTTGAGGTGTGAACGCGGCCACCCGCTTCCGTCACAGGCACACGCTGTACCCGATGCACGCCTGCCTCAAATTTGAGCTTGCTATACACCTGATCGCCCTGAATCTCCAGAATGATTTCCTTGAAACCACCCATATCGGCTAGAGACTCGCTGACTAGCTTTACCCGCCAGTGCTGCTCTTCGGCGTAGCGAGAGTACATCCGCATCAAATCGCCTGCCCAAATGCTGGCCTCATCACCCCCTGTCCCCGCCCGAATTTCTAACATGATATTTTTATCATCGTTAGGATCGCGAGGCAGCAGCATCAGTTTTAAATGGGTTTCTAGCTGAGCAATTTTGCTCTCTAGCTCCTGCACTTCCAGAGACGCCATTTCACGCATCTCATTATCGCCCCCCGCCTCTTTCAGAATCTGGCGGGCATCCACCAGGTCATCTTGAGACTTCTTCCACGCCTCGTAGGTGTCAACCGTTTCCTCTAACGACGAGCGCGATTTGGCAATGCGTTGAAACTCAGGTGGGTCTTTCGCCACGTCTGGATCCGCCAGTCGTCGCGTCAGCTCATGGAAGGTTTGCTCAACTGATTTGAGCTTTTCTAATAGATATGTTTCAGCCATAGGACAGAGTCAAAGTAGGTAGAACAGTGGGTCGGGCGTTTAGCCCGGAACCAACCAGCAGATAGGCCGCGACTGGACAACGGGCTACAATCACTGACTGAAGAATTGGAGGTCGCAGAACGCCAACACCACTATCGCTACTTTTTCTCAGTCGGGGCGTCTGTCTGATCAACGCGAGAATCGGTCATGCCATATTTGCGCAAGAAACGCTCAACGCGGCCTTCGGTATCGATGATCTTTTGAGTGCCCGTATAAAACGGGTGATTGCCAGACCACACGTCTACGTGCAGCTCAGGCTTGGTGGAACCGACAGTCATCACAACTTCGCCGTTGCAATAGACTTTCGCGTCTGGATACCACTTGGGGTGAATACCGGGTTTAGCCATGATGGAGTGCCAGTTAAAGAATTTGCCTTACTGATTTCAATTGTAGCTAAGCGGTCGCCAACTCTAGGGACATCTGAACGTAGCGAACACCGCAGAACTGAAATTAACGCTTGGAGTACTGAGGAGCCTTACGAGCTTTGTGCAAGCCGTACTTTTTCCGTTCTACAGAACGTGGGTCACGCGTCAAGTAGCCTTCAACTTTGAGCGGCTTGCGGTTATCTGGGTCTAGCTGACACAGCGCCCGCGCCACTCCTAATTTAATCGAGTCGGCTTGTCCAGTTAGACCGCCGCCATGGGCGTTGACCAAAACGTCGTACTCGTTCTCTAGGCCGAGGGTTTCTAGAGGAGCTTTAGCCACTGCTAAATAGCCCGGATTGAATTGGAGATACAGGTCTCCAGGCTTGCCGTTAATCACCAGTTTCCCTGTTCCAGGCACTAAACGAACGCGGGCGATCGCCGTTTTCCGACGGCCTGTGCCCCAATACGTCACCCGGCCTGTTTTCTCAGTCGCTTGCATTAGTCTTCTCCAGGAATTGTCTTAATCGTCAAAACTTCGGGCTGCTGCGCTTGGTGCGGATGGGCCGAACCAGTGTAAACCTTCAGCTTGGTAAAAAGCTGGCGACCCAGGCTGTTTTTAGGCAGCATCCCTTTGACCGCTTGCTCAAGAATCCGCTCAGGAACGCGAGCCTGCAACTTAGCAAACGTTTCTACCTTCATCCCGCCGGGACGACCGGAGTGGCGACGGTAAAGTTTCTGCGATCGCTTTTTACCCGTCACGGCGATTTTCTCGGCATTGATCACAATGACGAAGTCCCCCGTATCCATGTGGGGCGTGTAGGTAGGCTTACGCTTGCCCCGTAAAACCATGGCAATTTCGGTAGCCAAGCGCCCTAGCCGTTGGTCAGCAGCATCTACGACATACCACTTATGTTCTAAATCGGCTTGGGGTGGAAGATAGGTCTTGTTCATGTGATTTAACCGGATGAATACGCTAAGAAAAGGTGTGTAAGCGAGGCTGAAACGGAGCTAGGAGGGTACCCACGAAGTGGACGCTGTCGGTGTCACAGGCATGGGGAAGCAGAACTGGGGCTGGGAGTCAAACCAAATCTCCGGCGAGAATGGAAACTCGGGGTAGCCCACCCGCAGCAGACACAGCCCTTGCGGGGGAGCCGCATATCGCACCTCTTCCCGTCGCTGCTGTTGCCAAAGCTGAGTGAAGTCAGCAGGCGATCGCGCCCCTCGACCCACATCGACCAACATCCCCACCAACAGCCGCACCATGCCATACAAGAACCCGCTGGCCTGAATTTCAATCTGCACCAGAGAGCCGCGACGCACACAGTCAGCCGCTTGGACTTCGACCCAAGAATGCGGTCGGCTAGAGCCAGCCCGGTGGAAAGCCGCTAAGTGATGCCGCCCCAGCAGCGGCTGTAATGCCGCCTGGATCAGCGTCTCGTCTAACGGAGCATTGTAATAATGCCAGCTAAACGGACGCACAAACAGATTTGGGCAAGGATCGGTATAGAGGGTATAGCGATAGCGCCGCCAGGAAGCAGAAAAGCGCGCGTGCCAGGTGCGTTCAACCAACGCCGATGCTCGAATTAGAACATCCCCTGGTAGCCGCGTGTTAAGAATGTCTCGCCAACGATGAGGCGGGATCACACTAGCTACATCAAAATGAGCTACTTGGGCGGCAGCGTGAACGCCGGAGTCTGTCCGACCTGCTCCATGGAGCGTTACCGGGCGATTCAGCACAGAGGCGATCGCCGTTTCAATGTCCTCTTGCACCGTTCGGTGCTGAGGCTGACGCTGCCAACCATGAAAATGAGTGCCTAGGTATTGGATCACCAAGGCAACTCGTTGCACGTCTGTAGGTGCCAAAACCCCAGCACTAGACAGATCAGCTAATTTTGGCAGCGTTGCAGTCATGAAAACAGCAGCAGTTCCTTGAACAGATCATCCGGTTAGGCCAAAACCGCTAGGTCAACTCGATAATGGCCATGTCGGCATTGTCGCCTCGACGACTAATAGTGCGAAGAATCCGAGTATAGCCACCATTGCGGCTACCATACCGTTCTGTCGCTTGTTCAAACAGCGCATGAACCAGCTGTTTGTCATAGATGTAGCCCATCGCCTCACGGCGAGCAGCAAGAGAACCATTTTTTGCCAAGGTGATCATTCGATCTGCTTCAGACCGAACGGCTTTAGCCCGCACCTTGGTCGTGGTAATCCGACCATAGCGAATCAGCTCAGTCGTGAGCGCTCTCAAAAGAGCGCGACGCTGGTCGGCAGGCTTGCCAAGTTGTGGAACACGACAGCGGTGACGCATAACAGTATCTCGATAACGGTAGACAAGCAGACGAAAAACAATAGAAGCAAGTAAAACAGCAGCAGTTAACTTTAGCCCCTTAACTGCATAAGCTTAGTCAGCTAGTTTTGGCTGGTTTTTCTTGAGGCAGAGTAATGCCCATACGAACCTGGAGCGCCTCAATGACTTCGTATGCCGATTTCGCACCGAAGTTCTTGATTTCCAATAAGTCTTCCTGCGAGTAATCTAGCAGGTCAGAAACCGTGTTAATTTGCGCCCGCTTTAGGCAGTTGTAGGCGCGTACCGACAGGTTGAGCTCCTCAATCGGAATCTGATTATGGGGATCTTCTTCCTCTGAGAAGATATTCTTCATCTCCTCAATGGTGATGTCCTTAAGCGGCATAAACAGATCCACCAAGATGTGGGCAGCCTGGCTAAGGGCATCTTGGGGAGTCAAACTTCCGTTTGTCCAAACTTCCATAATCAGACGGTCTTTTTCAATGGAGCCGCCAATGCGGGCATCTTCGACCGTGTAGTTCACCTTTCGCACAGGCATAAAGATGGCGTCGATTTGCAGGAAGTCTAGAGCCGAAGCATCTTCTCGGCCTCGATCGATGGCGCGATAGCCTACCCCTTTTTCGATGCGAAACTCCATTTCTAGAGTATGCCCCGCTGCAACGGTCGCTACATGCTGGTCTTCATCGATTACCTCTACATCTGACGGCAATTCAAAATATGCCGCAGTCACATTAGTTGGCCCTTCTACCCGGAGACGGCCAATTTGAGACTGTGAAGAATAACTCTTGAGCACGACTTCCTTCATGTTCAGAATGATGTCAAGCGCATCTTCTTTAACACCTGGCACGGTCATAAACTCGTGAGTTACCCCGGCAATGCGAACTGCCGTTACCGCTGCGCCCTCTAGGTTGGACAATAGTACGCGTCGCAGTGCGTTTCCAACTGTCGTACCCTGTCCCCGCTCTAGGGGTTCCAGCACAAACTTGCTGTACAGGCTTTGATTTTTGCCAATGTCTGACTCTACGCACTCAACTTTGAACTGTGCCATGAACCAACCTCCCTTCTCCTTAGTCTCGGAAGGCATTTACCTTCCGCTAAATTTCCAAGCCATCTTTTGCTGTAAACCGTCTCGAATGACCTGCCAATACTGTCAAAGCGCCGTTCCATCGTCGCTACAGTTCCGGGCAATCAATCGATCCATCAGGTTCACTAGCGATCGCCCCTACCGTTACCCAAGCACCATTTTTGGAGGCAATCTCTGCCTGAGTGCATTTTGCCTACACTCGTCGCCGTTTAGGTGGACGGC
Organism: Thermoleptolyngbya sp.; assembly: GCA_043752545.1. Classification (GTDB taxonomy): domain Bacteria; phylum Cyanobacteriota; class Cyanobacteriia; order Elainellales; family Elainellaceae; genus CASBQJ01. Next base: position 10,029 of record JAYUYI010000519.1, on the reverse strand, counting down.
AACCATTGTGAGGAATAGGGGTCACATCACGAATTAGGGTAATTTCCAAACCTGCACCTTGTAGGGCACGAATGGCAGTTTCCCGTCCCGAGCCAGGGCCACTCACCATCACTTCAATCTGACGCATCCCTTGATCCATTGCCCGACGAGCTGCATTCTCTGCTGCTGTCTGTGCCGCAAACGGAGTGCCTTTTTTAGCTCCCTTAAAGCCGCTGGAACCAGCTGACGCCCAAGAAATAGCTTCCCCACCACCATCGGTAATGGTAATAATCGTATTGTTGAAGGTCGATTGGATATGTGCTACACCGCTGGGCACATTCTTTTTCTGCTTCTTTGCGCCGGTTCGCTTTGTTGGTTGTCGCGCCATGTCTAGTGTTTCTCAATTAGCTGAACGTTAGTTTTTGATGAGCATGAAGCCTCTGGGTACAAAGCATGCAGGGTAATTGACAACCACCTCCTGCGGCTCTACGCCGCCATAATGCCGTTGACAAAACCTAGCAGATGGCCGCAATTACCCAAATTATTTCTTGCCGGGTGCCTTTTTCTTCCCAGCCACCGTTCGACGCCCTCCTCGACGGGTACGGGCATTGGTGCGGGTACGCTGTCCGCGAACTGGCAACCCTAGGCGATGTCGCCGTCCTCGGTATGTACCAATGTCCATCAATCTCTTGATGTTCATGGCTTCAAGGCGTCTGAGGTCACCCTCAACCTCTGCTCCCGACTCTACAGCTTCACGCAATGCTGTGACATCAGCATCTGACAAATCTTTCACTCGGATATCTGGATTGACACCAGAGGCCGTGATAATTTTTTTGGCTCGCGTAAGTCCAATTCCATAAATATAGGTCAGACCAATTTCGACACGTTTATCACGTGGAAGGTCAACTCCGGCAATTCGTGCCACGCTTCACTCTCCCAATACTGCTTCCCGGTTTAACTCTCAATACCAGCAACCTCAATGGGTGCTAACCAACTCGACGGCGATCGCCTAACCCTGACGCTGCTTATGCTTCGGATTGGCGCAAATCACCATAACTCGACCGCGACGACGAATGACGCGGCACTTCTCACAGATCTTCTTGACGGATGCCCGGACTTTCATTGTCCAATAACTCTTATTACTGACTACAAACCCAACATGATATCAACTTTCTGCGTTAGTTGTCAAACTAACTCTGTAACAATGTTTTAAAAATGATCTTTGGCAAAAACCTACCCTTGGAGGAGGCTATTTTTTATTGCGCAAACGATAGGTAATGCGACCCTTGGTAAGGTCGTAGGGGGTCAATTCAACTTTGACGCGATCGCCGGGCAGAATTTTGATGTAATTACGACGAATTTTGCCGGAGATGTGAGCCAATACGTTAAATCCATTATCTAGATCTACGCGAAACATAGCATTCGGCAAAGACTCTGCTACGGTTCCTTCCATCTCAATCAAATCTTGCTTAGACAATGTGGCATGCCTCCTTAAGGCGATGAGTACAGATAACGGGAACAGTCAAACAGATATAAAATTCAAGATGGTAAAAATTAAGGCTTTTAATGAAGTGAGTTGAATCATGAGCAATGGAAGCGTTACCTTAAGTCATCTGCGTTTCAACTCAGAGAACAATCTGTAACCTTTAACATCAGCCCGTTTCCCAGTCTAACAAATGTCTTTATGGTAGGGTTCAAAGCTCGATTATCTGCCGAATCTCAGCCAGTACCTCTTCAACGGACTGATTGCCATCAACAGAAAATAGCTGCTGGCGGCTTTGATAGAAATCAATCAGGGGAGCAGTCTGCTCTCGGTAAACGGCCAAGCGATTACGAATTACCGCTTCGCTATCGTCCTTGCGCCCTCGGCTTAGGAGACGAATAACTAAGGTTTCATCGGGCACATCTAGATTGACAACTCGGTCGTAGGTCTGACTAATCGTGTTAAGCAATTCATCAAAGAATTTTGCTTGACTCACATTACGCGGAAACCCATCTAAGATCCAACCAGCTTGGGTGTCAGACTTGGTAAGGCGATCGCGCACCATGCCTAAAATCAGCTCATCGGGAACCAGTTCTCCCTGATCCATATAGGCTTGAGCCTTTAACCCCAACTCTGTAAGGTCAGAAACAGCCGACCGTAAAATTTCTCCCGTTGAAACATGTGGAATGGACAACTCTGTTGCTAGCATTGCAGCCTGGGTGCCCTTGCCCGCACCTGGAGGCCCCAAAAAAATTAAGCGTGACACTATTGTTTCACCATTCCTTCATAACGTTGAGAAATTACATAGGTCTGTACCTGTTTTGCAGTCTCAATGGCAACCCCTACCAAAATTAACAGCGATGTCGCCCCCAATCCCTGAAAGGTCGTGACCCGCGTTGCACCCTCAACAGCAGCAGGCACAATAGCCACGAGACCTAGAAAGATAGCACCCAAAAAAGTGAGACGATTAAGCACGCGCTCAATATATTCACTAGTTGCTTTCCCAGGACGAATGCCAGGAATGCTCGCACCCATTTTCTTCAAGTTCTGGGACATGTCTACTGGGTTAACGACCAGAGAGGCATAGAAATAGCTGAAGAAAAGAATCAGTACTAGATAAACCAGCACATACACCCAGGAACCCGGGCGTAGGGAATTTGCGACTTTGATGGCAATTTCGTTGTTGGCAAAAAACTGCGTTGAGTAGGCAGGTAGGGTTAATACCGCAGATGCAAAAATGATCGGCATCACTCCACCCTGATTCAGTCGGAGGGGTAAATAGCTGCTCTTCTCTTGATAGGTGCGCCGACCTACCTGACGGCGAGCAGAAATGATGGGAATACGCCGTGTCCCTTCTTGGACAAAAATGATGCCGACAATCATAACCAGAAAGACCGCCAGTAAGAGTACTACTCCCCCGACAATGCTGCGATCGCCGCTCTGAGCCAAATCAAACGTTTTACCCAATGACTGAGGCAGCGTTGAAACAATACTGACAAAAATTAGAAGTGAGGCCCCATTGCCAACCCCGCGCTCTGTAATTAATTCACCCACCCACATCACAAACATAGAACCAGCGGTCAGCGCCAGCACAGTCTGGGCAATGAAAGCAGAGCCTGGATTTTCAGCAAACTGGTTAATAAAAATAGACAACCCGGTACCCTGTAAGATGGCCCAGCCCGCAGCAACATAACGGGTAACTTGAGCAATCTTGCGTCTACCCGCCTCACCCTCCTCTTTTTGCAGCTTCTCTAAGCTAGGAAGAGCAGCGGTCAAAAGCTGCAAGATAATAGATGCATTAATATATGGCAAAATACCCAGAGCAAAAATGCCTAGGGTTGAAAGTCCGCGTCCGGTAAACGTATCCAAAAAGCCGATAATTCCGGCTAGAACGCCGCTTTGTGTTGCCGCCTGAAAGGCTACTCGGTCAATGCCGGGAATTGGGATATGCACCCCTAAACGAACCAGAAGCAACATCCCAATGGTGACAAGCAGCCGCCCTCGTAAACCGGCTGCTTGAGCCATCTGCACAAAGGTTTCTTGGGCAGTCGGAGTCTTGTCTCGAACCATAATGAAGGTACCTCTACCTGTGTGGGCGATCGTATAAATGGCAGCCTCTCACCGCCAAACGCTCTGCCCCTTCAGGCAGGGTTACCCTGGCGAGTTTTGCCTATCTCCTTAATCTAACAGTTTGCAGCTACCGCCAGCTGCTTCAATTTTGCTGCGAGCACTCGCTGTGAAGGCTGCGGCTGTGACTTGAAGGGCAACTTCAATCTCACCATCGCCCAAAACTTTGAGCGGCCCATCATTAGTAGTGACGATTCCCTCTGCCAAAAGAGATTCCAAAGACACCTCGGTTCCTTTGGCAAGGCTGGCAAGATTATCTACGTTAATGACTGTATAGTCAATTCGGTTAAGAACCGTGAAGTGCTTCAGCTTGGGAATGCGCCGATATAGGGGCATCTGACCGCCTTCAAAGCCAGGGCGAGTGCCGCTTCCAGAACGGGACTTTTGGCCCCGCATACCAAAGCCACAGCTAGCGCCTTGTCCAGCAGCGATACCGCGACCAACTCGACGGCGACGTTTCTGGGAACCTGATTTGGGTAATGCGTCTGCAAGTCTCATGATTTAGTAGGAGTAAGGGTTTTAGGAGTAAAGTCTTTCGATGGGAACGCCCCGCTCTTCAGCAACTTCAGAAAAGGTACGCAACGATGCCAAAGCGTTTGCAGCTGCTCTAGCGTTATTGAGAGGGTTACCTGACCCTAACTGCTTTGCCAAAATATTTTTCACTCCCGCCAGTTCCAGCACAGTTCGAACGGCACCTCCGGCAATTACGCCTGTCCCAGGGGCAGCAGGACGCATCATCACTTTGGCTCCACCACCATCTCCTTTTGTAGGGTGAGGAATAGAGTTAGATTTGGTTAGGGGAACCTCGATCAGATGCTTTTTACCGTCTGCCACACCTTTTTTAACAGCTCCGATGACGTCAGCCGCTTTACCAACCCCAACGCCCACCTGACCTCGCTCGTTGCCCACAATCACAATGGCACGGAAGCTCAGCTTCTTACCGCCTTTAACCACTTTGGTGACACGGCGAATTTGGACTACCCGCTCCTGCCAGTCGGTTTCCTTTTCTTTTGTGCGGTTGTTTTTACGACTTTTCGCCATGGTTAAATCCTTGATGTGGGTCGATGGTAAGTGTGAATTTGGCTAGTTGATGGGTGAAATACAATGCTTAAAAGCTGAGTCCGCCTTCACGAGCAGCATCGGCTAAGGCTTTAACGCGACCGTGATAGAGATTGCCTCCGCGATCGAAGACAACTTGGGTAATTCCCTTTTCGAGCGATCGCTGAGCGATTAGCTTGCCCACTTGAGTTGAAGCATCGCGGTTAGACCCAGACTCCAGAGTTGTCCGCAGAGCTGGCTCTAATGTAGAAGCAGACACTAACGTCTGATGCTGAACATCATCAATCACCTGAACGTAGATATGATGATTGGATCGAAAAACTGCCAACCGAGGACGCTCTGCCGTTCCTGACATAGCCCGACGGATCCGACCATGCCGACGGTGGGTTGATTCTTTGCGCGTTAGTTTCATCTCTATTTCTTCCCTGTCTTACCAGCCTTACGTCTCACCAATTCACCAGAATAACGAATCCCTTTGCCCTTGTAAGGCTCAGGCGGACGAACTGCTCGAATTTGAGCAGCGATATTTCCGACAATTTCTTTGTCGATCCCCGTCACGGTGATGTTGGTATTGCCTTCGACGACAAACTGAATGCCTTCTGGCGGTTCAATCAGAACAGGATGGCTGTAGCCAACAACGAGATTCAAGTTGCGGCCTTGTGCTTGGGCACGGTAGCCAACACCCTGGATTTCTAGCTTGCGCTGAAATCCTTGAGAAACACCCTCGACCATGTTAGCAACTAGAGTTCGACATAACCCATGACGCTGTCGAGCCGCACGAGATTCATTCCGCCGATTGACGACGAGAGTATCTCCTTCATGAAGAACTTCTACCTCGGGCGGTAGTGTTCGAGAAAGTTCACCTTTAGGCCCTTTCACGGCAACATGCTGTTCTGCAATCGTGATAGTGACTTTCTGAGGAATACTAATGGGGCGTTTACCGATGCGAGACATGACAAATCACTCCTGGACAATTTGCGTGAGCCGTTGATTTTCACGACTAATTAATACATGCGAGCCGCCCACAAAGCCATCACGAGAACTGGCAAGAGCGCTTAAATTGACCCTACCAGATGTAGCAGAGTACTTCGCCTCCCACGCCCTGACGACGCGCATCTCGATCTGTCATGATGCCGCTAGAGGTGGAAATGATAGCAATTCCAATACCACCCAGGACTTTTGGAAGCTCCCTGCAGTTGGAGTAGACCCGTAGACCGGGCTTACTCACTCTCTGCAACGCATTAATGATGGGTCTGCGATTTTTGCCCTTATACTTCAGGGAAATCACCAAACTCGCTTGGATCCCCTCGCCAGCTTCAGAGAATTCTGCAACGAAGCCCTCCTCTTGGAGAACCTTCGCAATGCTACGAGTCACCTTGGTAGATGGAACTTCCGTGGTCTGATGTCTTGCCAAAGTTGCATTGCGAATGCGTGTCAGCATGTCTGCAATAGTGTCGTTTACCGCCATAGTTTCCTCTTTGTCAAACTGCCTCAGTTGTCTCGGAAGGGCATTCCCATCTCTTTTAAGAGGGCACGTCCTTCTTCGTCCGTGGTTGCAGTCGTGATGATTGAAATATCCATGCCTCGAACCTGATCAATTCGGTCGTATTCGATTTCAGGAAAAATTAACTGTTCCCGCAAGCCCAAAGTATAGTTACCTCGACCGTCAAAGCTTTTAGGGCTAATACCTCGAAAATCTCGAATTCGAGGCAAGGTTAAGTTAATCAATCGATCCAGGAATGCATACATGCGATCGGAGCGCAACGTTACCATAATGCCAACTGGCATTCCTTTCCGGATCTTGAACCCGGCGATTGCCTTCTTAGCCCGCGTCACTACTGGCTTTTGACCTGCAATCGTAGCAATTTCAGCGATAGAGGCTTCCAGCGCTTTCGCGTTCTGAGCCGCTTCTCCCATGCCTCGGTTAATAGTCACCTTGACAACTTTGGGAACCTGATGAATGTTGCCGTATTGAAACTGCTCCATCAACTTAGGAACAATTGTCTCTTGATATTTGACCTTGAACTGATTAGCCATTCTGGATCTCCCGATTTTCCTGGACTTGGTCAGGAATAAGACGTTAGACAATACAGATTAGGAGTTGATAAAAATTGAATTTCTAGCTCGTTTTTTATTGACTCCCCTCTACTTAGTCAACAATTTCTCCCGTTTTCTTCAACATCCGTACCTTACGCTTATCAGCATTAAAGGTATAGGCAATCCGACTTGCCACTTTCTGCTTAGCAGAGTAAAGCATGACGTTAGAACTGTGAATCGGGGCTTCCGAGGTCTGGATTTGACCTGATTCACCTTCTTGTTGGGGCTTGATGTGCTTGGTGCGAATGTTAACGCCTTTAACAAGAACCTTACTGATTTCGGGGAAGGTCATCAGCACTTCACCTACCGTACCCTTGTCACTGCCAGCTATCACCTGAACGGTGTCGCCTTTTTTGACGTGCATTTTGTATCGAACTTTACCCATCACAGCACCTCCGGTGCCAACGAGACAATTTTGGTGAAGTTTTTGTCGCGCAGTTCACGAGCAACTGGCCCAAACACACGGGTTCCTCTAGGATTTCCGTCTGCATTGATAATGACAGCGGCGTTATCGTCAAAACGAATGCTCATACCACTTTCTCGACGTAACCCTTTTCTGGTTCGAACTACCACCGCTCGAACTACGTCAGATTTTTTCACAGCCATATTGGGAATGGCATCCTTCACTACGGCAATAATTACGTCACCCACGCCAGCGTAGCGCTTGCTGCCACCCAATACTCGGATGCACATAAGTTTACGGGCACCGCTGTTGTCGGCGACATTGAGGTAGGTTTCTTGCTGGATCATGTATCGTCTCCTCTCCCTCAGTAATTAAGCGTTAGAGCCGTGGGTGAGAATATCGACCACCGTCCAGCGCTTGGTGCGGCTGAGGGGTCGAGTTTCTTGAATCCGAACGCGATCGCCCGTCTTACACTTATTCTCTTCATCGTGTACCTTGTATCGCTTGGTTCGCACCATAATCTTGCGATACTTGGGATGTGGAGCACGGTTTTCTACCGCTACCACAACTGTCTTTTCCATCTTGTCGCTAACGACAACACCAACCCGTTCTTTAACCGCCATAGCACCTTACTCCTTCTCTGCGTCGGACGTCGTCTTTACGGCTAGTTGCCGCTCTCGCTCGATTGTCATCAGTTGTGCCAAGCGATGACGGGCATGTCCAAACTGGTGAGACTTTTCTAACTGTCGTGTAGCTTTTTGGAATCGCAGGTCGAACAGCTGTTTTTTGACGGCAGCAATTTGTTCATCTAGATCCTGATCGCTTAGATCCCTAACCTCTGAAATTTTTGGAAGGGACATAGTTAGGACTCCTCAGCTTCACGAGCAATAAACTTAGTTTTAATCGGCAGCTTGTGAGATGCCAACCGCATTGCTTCCCGAGCAGTTGTTTCTGGCACTCCAGCGATTTCAAACAGAATCCGACCTGGCTTGACAACCGCTACCCAAAACTCTGGATTCCCTTTACCAGAACCCATTCGAGTTTCTGCGGCACGCTGAGTGACAGGCTTGTCTGGAAAAATTCGGATCCAAATTTTTCCACCTCGACGGATGTATCGAGTCATGGCACGACGACTCGCTTCAATCTGCCGCGATGTAATCCAGCACGGCTCTATCGCTTGGAGCGCAAAATCGCCAAAATTCAGATCACTTCCTCGAGTCGCCAGACCCTTCATGCGACCACGATGCTGTTTACGAAATTTCGTTCTTCTAGGACTTAACATGGCTTCTTACCTTGGTTTGAGTGAGGGGTTAGGGATTAGGAATCAGGGTCTAGGGATTAGAAGCAACCTACCTCCTAAATCACCCGTCACCCTTTACACATCACCCTTCATTCGAACGATCTTCAAACTGACGGCGACGCTGTTGACGGCGACGAGGCGGAACATTAGCAGTCGCAGGCGCAACATCTTCCTGACCCGGGATAATCTCACCCTTGAAGATCCAGGTTTTGATGCCTAGAATGCCGTAGATGGTTTGAGCTGTGGTGTAGGCATAATCAATATCAGCTCGGAGCGTATGAAGTGGCACTCTTCCTTCACGAGTAGACTCAGTCCGGGCAATTTCTGCACCGTTCAAGCGGCCACTTACCTGAATCTTGATTCCTTGCACACCAGCACGTTGAGCGCGCTGAATGGCTTGGCGAACAACCCGACGGAACGAGACCCGACGTTCAAGCTGTTGTTGAACATACTCAGCGATTAAGGCAGCATCTGCATCAACCCGAGCAATTTCTACAACATTGATCCGGATTTGGCGGCTGTCGTCGCCTAGCTCTTTTTGCAATCCTTCTCGCAACTTCTCGATGCCGGCTCCACCCCGACCGACAACCACGCCAGGACGAGCCGTGAGCACTTGCAGATCAATCTGATCAGCTTTCCGCTCAACTCGCACCTGAGAGATTCCTGCGCTGTTCAGTTCTTTTGCAACATATTTGCGAATCTTGTAATCCTCTTGCAGGAGCTTTGGATAGCGGCTAGAGTCAGCAAACCATAAAGAGCGGTGCTCCTGGGTAATGCCGAGTCGGAAACCAATTGGATGAATCTTCTGTCCCACGATGCGTCCTCTAACTGAAGGCGATGGATGGTCAATAACAAGCGATCTAATCTATATAAGCCTAATTAGCGGCCATGAGCATCTAATTAGTCATTCTCTGCGCTAGGAGCAACTGCAATGGTGATATGGCAGGTTGGCTTGCGGATTTGATATGCTCGCCCCTGCGCTCGGGGTCGAAACCGCTTCAAGACAGGGCCTTGATCGGCATATGCCCGACTGACTATCAGGTCTGCAGGAGTATAGCCTACATTGTGCTCAGCATTTGCCACCGCAGAACGTAAGACTTTCAGCACCGGATCACAGGCGCGATAGGGCATAAATTCTAGGATAATTAGCGCTTCTCGGTAAGAGCGTCCTCGAATTTGATCTAGCACTCGACGCACCTTGTGGGGCGACATTCGGATATAGCGGGCGACGGCTTGAACTTCTTCTACAGTAGTAACTGCCATAATCTTTCCTCTCGTGTGAACTAAGGCATAGATAGCCCATCGCTCACGGTTCTCTCTTATCGACGAGCCTTTTTATCGCTCTTGGCATGCCCCCGAAAGGTTCGGGTAGGCGCAAATTCACCCAACTTATGTCCAACCATTTGTTCTGTCACGTAAACAGGCACATGCTGACGACCGTTGTGAACGGCGATCGTGTGTCCAATCATTTGAGGGAGAATTGTAGAAGCGCGAGACCAGGTTTTGATGACCTGCTTGTCGCCCTTTACATTCAAAACCTCAATCTTTTTGAGCAGGTGATCAGCTACAAATGGACCTTTC
>JAYUYI010000518.1:0-3575 GCA_043752545.1 Thermoleptolyngbya sp. | reverse complement strand
GAGCAATGTACATGTCCTTTTTAGTTTTTGCCTCTGACAGCTTGCTTTCCAGCATCACCATGTTCTGCTTCATCTGCGTCACAATGGTACTCTGCTGGTCAATCTGGGTTTTGAGGGCGTCTGCGGTGTCTTGATAGGTTTTGCGGCGAGACAAGGCTTCACGGGCTAGCGGTTCTTCGCCTTTTTGCAGTGCCAACTGCGCCCGCTGGTACCATTCTTGGGACATGCCTGTGGCCTGCCCCTGCTGCCGTTCGGTGCGCTTTTGGGTGGCGATCGCTTGGGCAACCGCCTGTCGCAGCTTAATTAAATCATCCTGCATGTCTAGCACGGTCTGCTCCAGAATCTTTTCTGGATCTTCGACCTGGCTAATCAGGCTAGTTAAGTTAGCTCGAATCACGCGCCAGATTCGGTCAAAAAATCCCATGACCAATCTCCGATAGGCTTACGGGTCAGCAATCAACCATCAATCGTAACGCCTTAATCGTAACGTACGGGCGAGGCTGTCCTGCCAAACCCCAAACACAAACCCTAAAAAAATAGCCCCCTTGGATAAAAGATAACCAATCGTCTTTTACCCAAAAAAAACAGGTTCTGGTGAACCTGGAGGGGGAACTGCCGCTGTTCAAGCCCCGTCAAGGCAGCTTCACAGCTACTAGTTAAGCGTATAAAATCTATCGACAGTCGCTAGAACCATGCCCCCTGTGGAAGGTAGGCTGAAGTAAGGTTTAAGTATGCCGTATCTGTTAAGTATGAGTATTATGCGGAGCGATCGCTTTATGGGTAAACAATGCTCCTAAGCTGGAGGAGAGCTAAGATGTCTCAACGCCTTCTATTCAGATTTACTTAGACTGCTACAAGCTTCAGGAAGAATATTTCGTAAAAACTCGCATTTTTACCCGTGTTTTTGCAGGCAGAATCTTTGAGTGTGACTGCCGACGCCCTTCACCGTTAGCCGCATCTGAGCCGCACCGGAACCGCATCACGTTTTAGCTCTTGTTTTGATCAACCATACGAGGCAATGCAGGAGATTTCATGGCAAAGTCATATGCAGATATTAATCTGGCAGAGTTTATTGATCATGCGCTGTTAAGTCCAGTCGCGACGACGGAGCACGTAGCCAAATGGTGTGATGAAAGCGATCGCTTCAAATTTGCTGCCGTCTGCGTCTTTCCTGTGCATGTGCGACAGGCTGTGGCGCTACTCCACGACAAACATCCCCAGGTTGCGGCTGTGATTGGCTTTCCGTCGGGTGCCACTACTTCCTCCGTCAAGCTTTACGAAGCTCAAGAAGCCATTGAAAACGGTGCCACGGAGCTAGACGTAGTGATTAACCTCGGTTGGCTCAAAGAAGGAAGAACCGACGAACTGCATCGCGAGATTGCCCAAATTTGTGAAGCGGCTGAACATCCGGTCAAAGCCATCTTAGAAATGGGACTATTGACAGAAGCGGAAAAACGGATAGCTGCCGACATTTGTATGGATGCTGGCGCAGCTTTTCTCAAAACTAGCACGGGCTGGAATGGAGGCGCGACGCTGGCCGACATCAAACTGCTCAAAGAAGTGACCAGAGACCGGATTGGGATTAAAGCATCCGGCGGCATCCGCACTGCCCAACAGGCCATGGATCTAATTGTGGCTGGTGCCACTCGCCTCGGCACATCTACAGGGCCAGAGCTAATTCGTCAGCTTGCTACGCTAGGAAAGAAGGATGGGGATAAGGATGAAGGATGAATGGGAAACGGGTTAGTAGCTGGGTGCCCTGTCCCCGATCGCAAGCATTGTGAAAGACTTACCCTCCCCCATTTTCTATCTTTCATCCTTCCGCCTTCATCCTTCCGCCTTCATCCTTCATCCTTCTCTTCCATGTCCAGAACGTATAAAGCTACAGGAATCAACCTTAAAGGGATGCCGATTGGGGAAAGCGATCGCCTCCTGACTGTGTTGACCCGAGAATTTGGGCTAATTCGGGCTGTTGCACCCGGTGCGCGCAAGCATGAGTCTAGTTTGCGCGGGCGGAGTGGTTTATTTGTGGTGAACCACTTATTAATCGCTAAAGGGCGGAACTTAGACAAAATCATCCAGGCAGAGAGTATAGAGTCTTACACGGGTCTCAGCCAGGATTTGCGGAAGCTGACGGCGGGACAGTACCTAGCAGAACTGGTGCTGCATCAGGCGCTGAGCCATCAACCCCAAGAAGACCTGTTTGCCTTGCTAAATGAGCAATTGCGCTGGCTAGAGCAACTGCCCGCCTCGGCAATTTTGCCCTATCTGTCCTATGCCATGTTTCGGCTGTTGGCTTTGGCAGGTGTGGCTCCTCAGGTGCATGACTGTTGTATCACCCAGCAACCGATCTTGCCTAACTTTAGCGACCTCAACTGGCAAGCAGGGTTTCATCCTGCCCTAGGAGGCGTAGTCACTATTGGCGCACTAGAGCGTCTAAACGCACATCCGTCCTCGCTAGATTCTCCTACTCAGGCAGTAGATTATGGTCAAACAGTCTCACACTTTCAGGATTTAGCGGAGAATGGGGAGAAGAAGGTAGAGGCGATCGCCTCTTTTCCCTTTGCATCTAACGGCGGCAGAGCCGGTTCGGTTGCTCCAAGCCATGCTCAACCCCTTGCGCCACTGGCATCTGACCCCCCCCCGAGGTACCGCGTCAAGCCTAGCCGCCAGAACCTTTCTGAGTTGGGAGTTCCCATCACAGCAATGGAATTGGCAGTTTTGCAGCAGTTGCCAGAGGCAAATTTAATTCAACCTGACGGATCGCTGCCTTGGTCGCTTACTCTAGAGAAAGCCTTACCCTTCGATGTTTGGGTATCCGTTGAGCGAATCCTGCGGCGCTATGCCCAGTATCACTTCGATCGCTCCATTCAGTCTGCTGCTCTAGTAGACACCTGTTTTTCAGTTAGTTCCTAACCTTCCCCGGTCACCTGAGACATGATGCAACGGCTTGATTTAGACCTAGACATGCTCCTGATGACGCAGCTTGATCCAGTTGGGGAGACGGCTGCAACGGGTGTGCCCCTGCGGCCATCGGATAGAATTCCGAACGGGCTAACTACTGATGTGCCCATGACTACTGATGTGCCCATGACTACCCTCAATGGTGGTTCGGGTGAGTTTAACCAGGGATCTACTGGGTCTACCTCTACTTCCAAAAAGATCTCCACCGCCGCATCAGACCAACCGAGCCAGCCAGAGTATGCAGGACGGTTAGAGCAGTGGGACGCGCCTGAATCTGGATCGCCTCAGATCGCGTCATCGGCTGGGTTAGAAATCCAAGCCGAAAAAATAGGTGAAAAGCCTAACAAGCAGAATGGCGGTGGCGGCAACCCAACTAACGACATCCTGCCCGCGATCGCAAACTTGGCATTGGTAGCCGGAGATGGTCTTACAGACAGCAATCTCAGCAATCTAGTGGAGCTAGAGAATGGCGATCGCTCCACACCACAAACGTTCCCGCCCGATCAAACCGAGGCCGACGCCACAGACACAGACGATAAAACCCAGCGAGGATTTCTGCCCGTCCTCAGAAATCGCAACTTTTTGGCGCTGTGGAGCGGCCAAGTTTTTTC
>JAYUYI010000517.1:0-8789 GCA_043752545.1 Thermoleptolyngbya sp. | reverse complement strand
GGTGGGGACAAAGCCAAATCCTTCGGAACCGATCGCCGCCCCGCTGTGGATGACGCAATCTGTACCAATTTGGCTGCGTTCGTGGATGACGCAGTTGGCGTGCAGCAGGGTGCGATCGCCCACCACCACGCCGGGATAGATCACCACATTGGGGTGGATGCAGACGTCGCTGCCGATCGTGACACCGGGTTGAATCACTACATGTGCGCCGATGGCCACGCGATCGCCCAGCTGCACCGACGGATCAATCACTGCGGTGGGATGAATGCTGGCAGCAGGCCGAAACGGCTGGTAGAACTGGGCGATCGCGGCGGCAAACAGGAGGCGAGGGTCGGGTGTGGCAACCCAGGCAATGCCATGGTCTGTCGCCAGCTGCTGCAATTTTGCGTCTGCTGGCAAAATTAGGGCGCTGGCCTGGGTAGTGCCCACCTGTGCCGCAAACTTAGCCCCTTCAATGTAGCTGAGGCGACCCGGGTTGGCAGCGTCGATTGCGGCTACACCCAGCACCTCTGGATCGGCAGCAAGGTCAGAACCCAGCAGTGGGGCGATCGCTTCTAATGCAAACAGCAGTTGACTAAACTTCATGGGATCTATCCCGTTGGGACAATTATCATGCTAGCTGGCAGTCGCGTCCGAAAGCCAGCGATTCTGGCCTTTTCCAGGGCAAGCCTTCCATCTGCTCAAAATGGTGTTGAGAATCACCATCTCGCTGCCCTATCTGTTAGAACATAATTCTTTATATGCGAGGTAGACTAAGTTCTCTGCTGAGAAAACATGAATCTACACGTCAATATCAATTGCGGGAGTCAGTGGCGTGAACGCAGCAGAACAGGCAAGGGGGCTTGAAGTGACGGCAAAAATTGCTGCCTTAGTCAATTTATTCAAGGCTCAATTTCCGGACGCGCGCGCCGACCTCAAACCGTGGGCCAATGATCCCGATACCCGCGAACTGATCGACCCCGATTCGATTGACGTTGGCTTTCACCTACCCGGCTGGAGTCCCCGATTTCAAGCCCGCAGCATTTTGCTGCAAATCCGCTTTTTTGAAGATGCTGCAACTCAATCTCGTCGAGCGATCGGAGTTGAGGCGGTAGGGTTTACCCATCAAGGCGAGCAATGGCGACTTTCGACGATAGAAAGCTGGCAATTTCTGGGGGCTCGTCTACCTGCTGAAGAGATTCGGGAAAAATTGAAGGACTTTTGTCGCCAAATGTTTAAGTTATTTAACGATAGTTGAGATTAGTCGCGGGTATTTCAAGCTGATTATTAATTTTGGTCAAGCCGCGCTCAAGATGCATTGACCAAAAAATACTGCCATTTTTAGCAGCTCAATGGCTGCCTTAAGCCTGATGGCTAAAGGAGTTGGATGGGCTGAAGCGGGTTGTGCCTAACAGCAGAAACCATGCGGATAAGCACAGATCAAGGCTGGATAGTGGAGTGACTAGTTTAAGATTTTTGTCAAGACTAAACCAGAAAAATCAGGCACAATCTAGTTGGCATAATAGTCATTTCTAAAAGAATCCGGATTTATCTACTTCTAAGGGAGACTTTTATGAAGGTAAACTTCTTTTCCATGCTGCTGCCCGCTGTCATAGCAGTGAACGTATTATCTCCTCTAGGGCAAAGCCCAGTGATCTTGCAGCAGCCCAGTGTGGTCTCCCAGTCTTCTAATCTGACTGCGATAGCTGAAGACTTCATTACCCAACTAGGAGAGCAACAGTTTGCCGATGCTGCCCAGGGCTATGGGGTAGGGGCGCAGGACGTAACCGACCGCACCTTACGCCAAAACTGGAACGACATTGTGGCCGAAAGTGGTGCTTTTCAGCGAATTATTAGCTCTCAAGTAGTCAGTCAACAGCCTCTCGCAGGAGAGGCGATCGTGACCGTAGAATGTCAATTTGAGCGTTCCAATCGTGAACTGTTTGTCGTCTTTTCCGGCACGCAGGTAGTGAGTTTTAGTCCGGTTGAATAGCGTCTCTTAGCGCTTTTCCCCCTTAGCGCTTGATGGATTTATTTCACTTCATTCCAATATTGGTGCTGACCTGCTGCTATGAAACGTTTAAGCCTTTCTCTTCTTGCGCTTGCCACTGTGGCAATGAGCGCTGCATCTTTACCGCTCTCTACCACTGCTGCTGGTCTTAAACAAGTAGACCCGATTCAAGTAGACCCGGTTCTGGGAGACCCGATTCCGAGTGCCCCCTTGACTACTACATTTGGCCAGCAAGAGGTCGATCAGCGTCGATTTGTGGCTCTATCATCTCCCGGGATTACGTCTCGCCGCTTGGTCGTGATTGAGCAAGTGTCTGATGCCCGTCCCTGTTGGAGCGAAAATGGAGTGAACCCGACTCGGGTCGATCCACTCTTGCTTCAATTCAATTTCACAGGAATTTGTTCTCGCAGTACCGACCGTAACGGCTATTCTATCCGAGTCAATGGGCAAGACTTAGGCTTGTCCTACAGTCTACGGGTGGTGCCTCGCAATGGCGATCTCTTGCTGGTCGGCACGCCTACTAGTCGCTCTCAACCCGAACTGTTGGTTGGCAGAGTGAATGGGATGAATGATACTAATTTTACTAAAGTTAACTTGCAGCCCGGTTGGCGCTTTACTAAACGAACGTTTGGCGATCGCACCCTAGGGCATGTGTATCTCACCTATGAAGGAGTGACACCTCCAACCACCGATCCCACTACGCCCACCCCCACGCCCACTCCCACGCCCACTCCCACGCCCACGCCCACTCCTTCTCCTGTTACATTCACCGACATTGCAGGCGATATCTACACCAGCGAAATCCGGGGTGCAGTAGGGGCAGGGTTTATTGCTGGCTTCGAAGACAATACCTTCCGGCCACTTGCAACTCTAACGCGCGAGCAACTGGTTTCGATGGTTCTCGATGCCGTCCGCAAGGCTCCTGGCGTCACTTTACGGCTGCCTACCAGCGCCAGCGCCAATCCCTACTCCGATGTGAGTGCCGCCCGGTGGAGCGCTGCCAAAATTCAGTTTGCCCGCGACAACAATATAGTCAGCGGCTATGAAGATGGCACCTTCCGACCTAATCAACCCGTGACGCGTGCAGAGATGATGGCGGTGTTAAAGAAGGCGGCTCAGTTTGCTAAAACGGCTCGCGGTTCTTCGGCGACTTTATTCCCAACTCAAGCGCCCAGGGTGTTCTCGGACACGACTAACCATTGGGCTGCCGCTACCATTACAGAACTGTCTGGCTTTTGTGGAGTGGCCTCCCCCCTAAACGAGCAGGGAACTGCATTTGCCCCTAATGACGCTACCCAGCGGAATTATGCAGCAGCAGCCACGTTGCGGATGCTGACCTGTTTACAGTTGCCGCAATAGCGTCAGCCTAAACCGTTCAACCTAAAAAGCCAGCTTGACCTTAATCAAGGTCAAGCTGGCTTTTTGAGGAGTTTTAAGAGCAGGAATGATGTCAGCGTTGCTGGGAAATGATTCCTGCTAGAAGTCTAGAGAATCCTAAACGGCAAGCGTCTTTTTAGCAACTTGAGTCAGTTCGCCTTTGGCATACTTAGCCGCGTAGTCATCGGTCGAGATTTGCTTGATCTTGCTGGCGTTTCCGGCTGCCCAGAACTCGCTGTAGCGATCGGCGCAAACCTTTTGCATGTATTTGATCGACGGTTTTAGGAAGTGGCGTGGGTCAAATTCCTTGGTGTTTGTGAACAAGGCTTCACGCACAGCAGCGGTAATGGCCAGACGGTTATCGGTATCGATATTCACCTTGCGCACGCCTTTCTTAATCCCTTTCTGAATTTCCTCAACGGGTACACCGTAGGTTTCAGGAATAGTGCCACCGTACTGGTTGATGATCGCGAGCAGATCTTCGGGAACTGAAGAAGAACCGTGCATCACCAAGTGGGTGTTGGGCAAGCGGTTGTGGATTTCTTCGATGCGGCTAATGGCCAGAATTTCACCCGTAGGTTTGCGGGTAAACTTGTAGGCTCCGTGGCTGGTACCGATCGCCACGGCTAGCGCGTCTACTTGGGTGCGCTCTACGAAGTCAACGGCTTCATCAGGGTCGGTCAACAGTTGAGAATGATCCAATTCACCCTCAAATCCATGGCCGTCTTCAGCTTCACCTTTGCCGGTTTCCAGAGAACCCAAACAGCCGAGTTCGCCTTCAACAGAGGCTCCGATCGCGTGAGCAACCTTTACCACTTCACTGGTCACAGCCACGTTGTATTCATAGCTAGCAGGCGTTTTGGCATCGGCTTCTAGAGAGCCATCCATCATGACGCTGGTGAAGCCGTTTTTGATGGCCGAGTAGCAGGTAGCAGGTTCGTTACCGTGATCTTGGTGCATCACGATGGGGATGTGAGGGTAGGTCTCGACCGCTGCCAAGATCAAATGGCGTAGGAAATTCTCGCCAGCATACTTGCGAGCGCCGCGAGAAGCTTGCAAAATCACGGGGCTGTCGGTCTCATGAGCAGCCTGCATGATGGCTTGAATCTGCTCCATGTTGTTCACGTTGAACGCGGGAATACCGTAGCCGTTCTCGGCTGCGTGATCCAGCAGCAGTCGCATTGGCACAAGCGCCATAGAGATTCCTCCTAGTCGGTTTAAGTCAGCTAATGTTGAGGGGTCAAAGCAAGAAAAAATTCTTACGACAATCTTAAGATACTTTATCCATTAGCAGTGAATTGTATCTTTATCATTTGTAGATATCACTGCGTTTGTAGATATCACTACTCAGAGCGCCACCGGGGCAAGCCTCATAAAGCTAAGTATAAATGCTCAGCGGAAATCTGCCTAGCCCTCTAGAAAATAGACAGATTTTTTGCGTTTCGCTTTTTATGGGTCGCCTGGGATTCGAACCCAGGACCAGTCGGTTAAAAGCCGAATGCTCTACCACTGAGCTAGCGACCCGAAGGGTGCCGTATTACTGCACCGACTAACTAAGGTATCATGAATTTACTGATTTTGTGATGCAGTTTTGCTGGCGATCGCCTCCACCCCAGCTGCATTCCACTTGCCGGATCACACTTGCCGGATCAGTTAAGCCAGCCTAACTTAGAGGCTAAGCGCCATGAGCCGGACGTTGGTGGAAAGGCGCGCGGCTGGGTCTAACCAAGTGAGGCGATCGCCTGTATTGATTGCATTCCGCCCAGCCGTCCAGGGTTCCAGGCAATAGAAATCTTTTCCTTTTAAAGTCCAAAACACCAGCATTGAATAGGGATCTTCGTAGCTGATCTGCACTTGCAAATTGCGACTGTAGTCTTGAACTGCCGAAGAACTTGCTGTTGGCTCACGAAACAGAACATCCACCTCATCTAGACCAAAATCAAATCCACCCAAAAAATCATGCATGATTCCACTTCGCTGATCTTGGAAGCGGTTAGCGGGAATCTCAAATTCTAGACGTCTTTTGTTTGGTGCCCAAAAGTAGGGATGGAGACCCAAGGAAAACGGCATCGGTTCGTGACCTAGGTTGACCACCTGCTGCCGCAACTCTAAGCAATTACCCCGCAGGATGTAGGTAAACTCTAGCTGAAATTCAAATGGATAAACAGCCAGGGTTTCGGCATTGCTGGCCAGCACCACAGTGATGCTGGCATTGGCAATGCTCTCGGTTCGACTCACTTCCCAAGGCAAATTGCGAGCGAAACCATGTTGCTTGAGCGTGTAGGTCTGCCCGTTGTGAGTGTAGGTGTTGTCGGGCAAATTGCCACAGATGGGAAACAGGATTGGGATCCCACCGCGCACAGTGAGGCTAGGATCCGTCAGCCGCTCCTCGTCTAAGTACAGCAGCTCTTGATCCGCGATTGACCATCGGGTCACGATGCCACCTCGTTCTGGCAATACTTCTGCCCGAGCTTGGGTCGAGTTGTCAGACAAAACGTACGTTTTATACTGTTTCTGCTGGATGTCAACGTTAAACATGCGGGGGGCGTCCTTGTTTTTACGGAGCAACTACTCCCCAATCATGACCTGACCCGTTGACAAAGTGGAGATTCCGTAACAATTTTGTGAGATTTAGAGATTACTCGCGCCCTGTGACAGATTGAGGCATCGATCCGGCTAGCTCTGGGGCTGTAGGCGGCTGAGATGTCGTTGCTAAAGCCGACGAGCGCAGATGAGCGGGAAGAGCTGCTAACGGCGGTTTTACCTTGCTCTGAGAGCCTAGAGGGCTAGCAGCGGACGGTTGGGTGACAGGTTGGGTGACATTGTGCTCTGGGGTTGACGTGGGCAAGGACGTTTGAGGTGAATCGAATAAAGCGGGAGACGGTTTCAGGTCGTTGGCGTTTGCCGGAGTGGGGGCAGCCGGAATAGGAACAGATTGAGGCGTGGTTTTTGATGGCTGAGGATAGTTGATGAAGGAATCCGATGCGTCCTCGGGAGAGACGCGTTGATCGGGAACGGACTGGGTTTCATCGTCTTCTGCGGAGTCTTCTGCGGCTGGAGGGAAGGCTGGCGATGCTGTCTGCGGGACTGCCTTAGGGGCGGCTGGGGGTGCTGCACTGGGATCTGCTGCACTGGGGGCACTGGTACGGTCTAGTCGATCGAGCACCGCAGGCGATCGCAGCGGAGTTTCAAATAAGGCCGATGCCTGACCCAGATAGCGCAGAATTTCGGTCTGCTTTTGGCCTTGGGCGATCGCCGGCTGAGCATCTTTGACCTGCACGGGCAAAAACTCTAGCTTCATCTGGTTATCTTTGATCGACACCTTCAGCATGGCGGTGTCGTACTGGGTTTTGGCCGATGCTGCTACCGGCTTGCTGCTGCCGCTGGCAGGATTCATCGCTGCGGTATTGACGGTTTTGCCGCTATCTTGGAGCACAAAATCTCCTAAGGAATAGGCGATCGCCCGCCCTTTGTAAATTTCGGCACCCTGCAACACATTGGGATGATAGCCCACCACGAGGTCGGCTCCCTGGTCAATGGCATGGCGCGCCACCGTCATCTGCCATTCGGCTGGAAAGCTGGCTAGATCTTGGCTCCAGCGATAGTTGACCACCACCCAATCTACCTGGTCTCGGATCTCGTGAATGTCTTCTGCGACCTGCGCTTTTAAGGCTGGGTTGGTACCGGCTTGCCAGCCTTTGGCAGCATGCGCGTCGGAGTCGGTATAGGCCAGGTAGGCAATCCGTTTACCTCGCACATCAATGATCTCAGGGCGACGAGCCTCGTGGCGGCTGCGACCCGCACCCACGCTATGCATCCCCGCTTTTTCGACCGCTTCTAGGGTTTTTACTAGCCCCGCCGAGCCGTCTTGCATCAGCGGTTCGCCCGACAGGCTGACGACGGTAACGCCGCCGGTTGAGGGCGATCGCGTTAACCCCGTGGCTTCGGTGCTCACGGTTGAATGGAGGGTTGTACCCAGAAGGGCTTGGGGATCGCTGACTGGATGGTCTAGGTTCGTCATTAAAATATCGGATTCGCCCAGAGAATCTGCACTCAGAGAATCTGCGCCCAGAGAGTCGTTGCTCTCACGGACTGGCCAGCTGGTGGCCGCATTAGCGATCCCAGCAGGAGAGGTCGATTGATCTAGCGATTGATCCCTCGATCCGGTAGAGGTAAGGTTAACGGTTGGATCGCTGCTAAACGTTAGCGTTACGGTGGGGTCTGTGGGGTCGGCGATCGCATTTGCTTGAATCACCGAGACTTTGCCAGAAGAGGTTTGAACGGCCATGGGGCGATCCAACGGATCACCCCACAACGGCAGATTACGGCTGGTGACAACAACCCCAAAACTGACTAGGAATACGGCTGCTACTGCCTTGCCCAACATGGCCACTTGAGTGGGCGAGAGTTGGCTAGTAGACTCTATCAGAGCAGCGGTGAGGGCGCGTGCCGACTCAGTTAGGGCTTGCATGCTTTCTGTGAGTACGGGGGTAACGGCGGAGCGGTGAGCCAGAGCTAGGGCGGCGGGCGATCGCCGCCGTTTATGGGTTGAGCGGGGCCAGCTGCGGGCTGGCGGTGCCGGATGCACCTGGACGGCGCGATGCGATGGGTGAGGCGAGCGCAGGCGGCGAGTGGGGCGAGCGGGGCGAGCAGAACGCCTAGGTTCGGTAGCCAGCCGGATCGATCGATCCCACCAAATATTGGGTGAACCTAGCGGGCGAGCCATAATTCGCACCCCTTGGATCACGTCAGAATTAAGCCGACAAAGGCGATGACAGACAAAGCGGTTGAGGCGATCGCGATCAGGTGGCTGACAAAATTCCACTAGCACCAGCAGCCAACCGGGTCGATCGACCGCCACTCGGGCGTAAATCTCTTGGGGCACTAAATACGTATTGAGCCAGTAGGCGATCGCCTGAAAGTCTCCCGCCCGCGCCAGCTGCAATACCGATGGTTGAGATAACAGTTCAAGATTAACCATTTAGACCTGACTCCTCAACATGCCCACAGGATCTCTGCTCCGAACTAGAAAGTATTTTAAGATAACAAATTTTAAGATAGCAGCTCTACTTAAGCTGTCTTCATTCAGCCCGTAAATTGAACCAATGTGTCAGTGATTCACATCACACTAGTTGGCCTCCGATATCACAGGGAATGGTGGATCTGAATCAACTTCGGTAAGCGCTCAGTCAGCGATATTAGATGTAAGGCAGTCCAAGCGACATGGTGACGGGGCTATTTACAGTAACGGGATTTCTATATGGCAGGAGTTCTATATGATTGACAGATTGGTGAAATCGGCCTTTCAGACAGGATGCCTGAGTGTGGAATCCGAAGGACTTATTCGGCAACTATTGACGCTCAAAACCCACAGCCTACAAGATTTGAATGCCTTAGAAACCCTATACAATGCGGTTTGTTT
>JAYUYI010000516.1:0-3612 GCA_043752545.1 Thermoleptolyngbya sp. | reverse complement strand
CTGCGATCTTTGCCACTGGTTTAGCCATTGCTACGGCACTGCGACCGATGAGCACCATTTGTCGCTGTTGCCAGGAGTGACGCCCAACCGCTTTATTTATCTAAAACAACTGCAGCTTACGAGTGTAGAAGCGCTGGCAGCAACCAACCCTAAATTATTAGAACCCTATCCCGGTTTTGGTAGTCAGGTGGCGCATAAGCTGGTGCAGCAGGCACAGGCGTCCTTGCAGAATCGAGCCATGCTGCGATCGCCGCTTGATGACAGTGCCAGGACAATGATTGCCCACGCAGAATTACCCACAGCCCCCATAGAGCTGTACTTTGACATTGAGGCTGCGCCCGAGCAAAATTTAGTGTACTTGCACGGCATATTAGTCGTCGATCGGCTGAATCAACAGACTCAGTTTCATCCGCTGCTGGCCGATCGACCCGACCAAGAAGGCTCAATTTGGCAAGACTTTTTGGAATTGGTCTGGCGCTATCCCACCGCTCCTATTTTCCATTTTTGCCCCTACGAGGTGCAGACGGTGAAACGTCTAGCCAGCTACTATGGCACGCCCTACGAGCAGATTGAACCCCTACTGCCTCGGTTTGTAGATTTGCATGAACGCGTGACGCGGCTGGCCACCTTACCGGTCGAAAGCTATGCGTTGAAACCGATTGCCCGCTGGATAGGGTTTAACTGGCAAGATTCAGCAGCCAATGGGGCGCAGTCGATTTACTGGTATGCGCAGTGGCTAGAAACGGGCGATCGCGCCTATTTGGACGCAATTTTGCGCTACAACGAAGACGACTGCCGCGCTACTCATCGGATCAAAGACTGGTTGGTTGAGTTTGTCCAGTCATCGAGTCAAAATGACCAAGCTTAACAAAATAGCAAAATAACTCGATGTGCAATTTGATTCTGCAGAGGCTTGGTCTTCCGTGGAGCAGGCAAGATGCCTGCTCAATCTGGACGGGCAAGATGCCCATCCCACAATGCTTTCAAGCAAGTTGCACATCGCATTTTCAGGAATGAATCACGGCAGCTGCGGTTACAATGCCTGCCGCTTCTAGATGTGCTGCGGCTCTCAAAATCAGGGCTTCATTGTAGGGAGCGGCGATCAACTGCACCCCCAAAGGCAGGTAGCCGGGTTGTTGAACGGGGACTGACAAAATTGGTAAGCCAATGAAGGAAAGCGGTTGAGTGTATAGGCCCAAGTTTGGCCGGGTTAGCACTTCTGTGCCGCCAATGGTCATTTTTTCTTGGCCAATGAGCGGCGCAACGCAGGGAGTGGTTGGGGCCAAAATCAGATCAACATGCTGAAATAACTCTCGAACGCGATCGCGATACCAGCGGCGAAACCGTTGGGCCTGCACATACCACTGTCCGGGCACCATGGCACCCGACAGGAAGCGATCGCGGGTACCCGGATCAAAATCGTAGGGTCGCCGTTTCAGATTGTCAAAATGCAGGGTGCTGCCTTCGCAGGTCGTAATCACATAGGCAGCAGCCCGCGCTCGGTGGGCTTCGGGAATGGTGACTCGTTGCACTGCGCCCAATGCCTCAGCGACATGTTCAACGGCGGCGATCGCCTCAGGTTCAGCTCCGGTGGCAAAATAACCATCGGCGATCGCAATTCGTAGCCCCTCTATGCCCAAGCCGAGCTGGAGCAAACAGGGTTCGGGCGGGCGGCTAGTACAAACTGGATCGTGGGGATCAGCTCCCTGCATCAGGTCAAAGCTGAGCGCCAGATCGCGTACCGAGCGCCCAAACGGGCCAATGTGGTCAAAACTGCTGGCAAACAGCGCGCACCCCGATCGAGACAGTCGTCCGTAGGTGGGTTTGAGGCCAAAAATGCCGCATAGCGCCGCAGGCACCCGAATTGACCCATTTGTATCTGACCCCAAGGTGAGAGGCACGAGTCCTCCGGCAACGGCGGCGGCTGAGCCACCCGACGAGCCACCCGCCACTCGCGTCAGGTCGTGGGGGTTGTGCGTTGCGCCGTAATGGCTATTCTCTGTCGTAAACCCATAGGCATACTCGTCCATATTCAGCCCGCCGACTAAGACGGCTCCCGCCTGCCTCAGAGCAGCTACGGCTGTCGCATCCTGAGTGGCTGGCGGCTGTTCTCGGTTAATTTTGGAGCCAGCCAGAGTCACTAATCCGGCAATATCAAACAGGTTTTTGACCGCAAAGGGCACCCCCGCCAACGGCCCTGGATCTTGCCCAGCCGCGATCGCCCGATCCACCGCTACTGCATCAGCCAGGGCTTGAGCCGTCGTCACATCGGTAAATGCATTCAGCGCTCGATCGCCTGTGGCAATGCGCTCTAAGGCATGACTTACCACCGTTTTGGCGCTCAGTTCGCCTGCTCGGACTGCCGTAGCAATGGCGATCGCATCGGCCTGATTTAGATCTAGAGACATTGGGATAGGGGGAAATAGGGGGTGAATAAGGATGGATCAATGGGATGGGTAGGCCGCGTTAGGGCTGAAAGATGGGCGCAGCTTCAATCTCTGTGGGCAGCGCAAACTCTAACACGAGTTGGGCGATCGCAGCAGTACGGATCACATTGTCCACCACACCGGGTCTACAGTCTGGCGGAATCGGCAAGCCCAAAATCTGCGACATTTGATCAACATATTGCTCTGGATTGAGCACAAGTTCGGGAACGTTGGAGGAGGTCATGCCAATGTGAGGTGAAATGTAAGGTTAGTTTGGATGTAAGTGCAGCAGTTTGGGAAGGAGCGAGTTTGAGTTTTGAGTTGGCTGTTTAACTCCTGATTGACTGACAAAACTCCGATTCCCCACTGCTGCGCAGAAGCAAGCTACACCCCTTTCTTGAATGCCCTTTGGACTATACCCCTCTGCCAGAGCGGGAGAGGGGCTTCAAGCCAAGACTTTACCTCTAGCTCCCCTTCTCCCCTTGTGGGTGAAGGGGTGGGGAGATGAGGGGTAAAAGATTTGTCAGTCAACCAGGTTTAACTCAAAACTTAAAACTCAAAACTGATCCAATTCCTCCTCCCTGGCTCCAGAGAGCAGGCTCTGTTCAGATGCCCCTCAGTCTAGGCGGTCACTTCTCGTAAAATCAAGCACCTGGCTCGATTAAACCTGCCATGGGGCAAGTCTTCTGGAGCCATTCTCCGATCTCCCGCCCCCGTAAACCGTTAGAATACGCTGGGTATGATGGCGTAGACGGAGCATTAGCATGGCAGAGGCAACGATTGGGATCATTGGTGGCAGCGGGCTGTATCGCATGGAAGCACTAAAAGATCTGCGCGAAGTAGATATCGATACACCCTTTGGCAAACCATCAGATGCCATAATTTTGGGCACATTAGACGGGACGCCTGTTGCCTTTTTGGCGCGACATGGACGCAACCATAGCTTGATGCCCTCCGAATTGCCGTTCCGAGCTAACATTTATGCCATGAAATCGTTGGGCGTAGACTATTTGATTTCGGCTTCAGCGGTGGGTTCTCTCAAAGCGGAGGCCAAGCCGTTAGATCTGGTCGTACCCGATCAGTTTATCGATCGAACCAAAAGCCGAGTCTCGACCTTCTTTGGCGAGGGGATCGTCGCTCACATTGCGTTCGGTGACCCAATTTGCAAAAACCTGGCAGCCGTATT
>JAYUYI010000515.1:0-3619 GCA_043752545.1 Thermoleptolyngbya sp. | reverse complement strand
ACGTACTAGAGTGCTGCGACTCATCCACTGCCATAACCTGCACCGCTCCGTATAAGTACCTACCTAATACTCTAATTCTAGGCGGATGTTCCCAAAAGCAGTTGGGAATCTAGTTCATCCACCGCCTTTGGCAAGCGTAAATTAGCAGGCATAAACCAAAAAGTATCCAGTATTCTGAGAAGGGCGGCTCTGAATTCGGCGTTCCTGATTTTTAATTTATCCCTTCTTGGAGCGATCGCTTCAAAATGTGTTCTTCCTGCCATTCTCTGCTGCGTTTGACCTGGCTGAAGGGTCTATTTTTGGTGGTGCTGATGATTGCCCAATTTTGGGGGAGCGTGGTTCCAGCTGGCCTAGCGGCAACCGCCCCGCTGTCCGAAGACGCTCCGGCGATTGAGCAGCCTGCTCCCGTCCGTTCAAATTTAGGCGCTGAAGATATTTCTTCGGAAAAGGTGAGTCAATTCGTTCATGCCTATCTCAAGGTGTTAGCTTTGGTAGAACAGCGCGAAGGCGATTTGCAGGCCGCCGAAACTCAACTAGAATCGCTGCGGGTACAGCAAGAAATTGAGACAGAAGCATTTGCCACTATCGAGTCCGCAGGGCTAACCTGGCAGGAGTATCTGCAATTATTGGGTCTGGCCAACACCGATCCAGAATTTGGCGAACGGATTGTCACCCAGTTACAAGAAATCGCAGAGTAAGCCTGACGTTATCCTTTAACCCCCCATCCTTTTCATGACTATTCCTCGTGTTCTCTGTTTGGGCGAAGTGCTGTTAGATTACCTGTCGGATGAGCCAGGGAAACCGTTAGAGCAAGTGATGTCGTGGACTGCCTATCCGGGTGGTGCACCTGCCAATGTGGCCTGTGCCCTAGTAAAGTTGGGTACAACCGCTGGGTTTATTGGCTGCGTTGGAGCCGATGCCGATGGGGATGCGTTGGTGCACCTGTTGCACGACGTTGGTGTAGACGGCACTGGCATTCAGCGGCACGCAACCGCCCCTACGCGCGGGGTGTATGTGGTGCGTACGGAGGAGGGCGATCGCCACTTTGCTGGGTTTGGCCATCGTGATACAGCAGAGTTTGCCGACACGCATTTGCAGGCAAATGGGCTGCCCAGTGAGCTATTTGAACAGGCCGACTTTTTAGTATTGGGTACCTTAGAGCTAGCCTATGCAGATTCAGCGGCGGCGATCGCCCGCGCTCTAGAGCTAGCTGAACAGCATTTCGTCAAGATTGTCGTGGATGTGAATTGGCGACCTGTATTTTGGGCTGATCTTGAAGCGGCTAAAGCCCCAATTCATGACCTGGTCAAACGGGTTGATTTTCTAAAACTTTCGGCAGAAGAGGCCGAGTGGCTATTTGAAACCCGCGATCCCGCCGTTATTGCTCACCGGGTGGGGACGCTGGAAGGGGTGCTGATTACCGATGGCGATAAGGGCTGCGCCTATTGCTTAAGCGAAAATGAGGGCAGGGTACCCGCTTTCCCGGTTGAGGTAGAAGATACAACAGGTGCGGGAGATGCCTTTGTGGCAGGCTTTTTGCATCAGCTGTGTGTGCAGGGGATTCATGCCCTTGGCGACCCTCAAACGGCTCGTGATATGGTGGTGTACGCCAGCGCTGTGGGCGGTTTGACGGCTACTAGAGCGGGGGCGATCGCCGCTCAGCCTAGCCCTGCCGAAGTGCAAGCATTTCTCTATATGCATCAACAGCAGGCCATCCGCATTCGGGGAAATGGGGCAGACTGATGGCAATCGAAATTGAGCGCAAGTTTTTGGTGCAGGGCGACGGCTGGCGAGCGCTAGGTACAGGTGTGCCCTATCGGCAGGGATACATCATGTCGAGTCAGGGCAAAACAGTCCGCGTGCGTCGAGCTGGCGATCGCGGCTATTTGACGATTAAAGGGGGAACGCAAGGTATTTCTCGGCACGAGTTTGAATACGAAATTCCCTTAAGTGATGCCGAAGAACTGCTGGAGATGTGCGATCGCCCCTTAATCGAAAAGACCCGCTATAAAATTCTCCACCATGAGCTGGTTTGGGAAGTAGACGAGTTTTGGGGCGACAACGAAGGATTGATTATTGCTGAAGTAGAACTCACCGATCCAGATCAACCGCTGCACCTGCCCGCTTGGGTAGATCGCGAAGTCTCCTCTGATCGCCGCTACTTCAACGCAGCCCTGGCGCGACAGCCCTACCGCAGCTGGCCAGCAGACACCTAAAAAAAGGACTGTGTTCCGGGTGGCTTGAACAAGCCACCCGGAACACAATCCATAAACTTTTTTTAGGTGTCTAGGTATCGAGGACTAGATTATGCCTGGATCTACTCGGGTTGAATCAGCTCAAACCCGCCAGCGAATTCTTCACCGTAGGCTTCTTCGCCATGCTCGTTGACATCCAACCCTTGCTCTTCAACCATTTCTTTGACGCGCAACGGCATGAACAAGCTGATCACCTTAATAATGACAAAGGTGCCCACTGCCACAAACGCATAGGTGGCTAAAACTCCTACAAGCTGCTCCCACAGTTGCATCGGATTGCCAAACAGCAGACCATCATCGCCAAACTCGTTAACGGCTTTCGTTGCAAAGACGCCTGTTAGAATTGCCCCAACCGTTCCGCCTACACCGTGAATAGAGAACGTATCCAACGAGTCGTCGAACTGGAGCTTAGACCGCAGGCTTACTGCAAAGAAGCAGCAAACCGACGTAATCGAACCGATTAAAATTGCCCCAATTGGCGTAACAAAACCTGCCGCTGGGGTAATACCCACTAGCCCTGCTAGAAAACCGCTGGCAATACCAACCGCCGTTGGCTTGCCGCGTAGCACCCATTCAAAAATGAGCCAGGTCAAGCCTCCAGCAGATGCAGAAACAGACGTTGTCACGAACGCAACGGTGGCCAATGCTCCCGCCCCCAAGGCGCTTCCCGCGTTGAAGCCAAACCAACCAAACCACAGCAACCCAATGCCAAGTAGCACATAGGGAACGTTGTGAGGAATGGTAGGCTGCGCCGGATAATTTTTACGTGATCCGATCATGAGTACGGCAACCACCGCTGCCACACCAGAACTGATGTGAACCACCGTACCGCCAGCAAAATCAAGCGCGCCGAAGTTAAGAATCCAACCTTTACCCCAGACCCAGTGAGCCAATGGAGAATAGATGAACGTAGACCACAGCAGAATAAACCAAAAATAGGCTTTGAAGCTGATGCGCTCGACGATCGCCCCTGAGATCAGAGCCGGTGTAATGATGGCAAACATCATTTGATAAACCATGAACAGCTGATGGGGTATAGTCCCAGCGTATCCCACTGGATCTGGCTGATCAGCGGCAACCCCGTTTAGAAATAACCACTGCAAGCTCCCAATCAGTGGGTTTGCCGTGAAGGCTGGATCAGCTCCAGGGGTAATAGAGGTGGGTGCGAACGCTAGGCTATAGCCCCAAAATACCCACGAAACCCCAACCAGACCCATGAGCAACAGGCTCATCATCATGGTATTGAGGACGTTGCGCGATCGCACTAACCCACCATAGAAGAACGCCAAACCAGGAGTCATCAGCAGCACAAGCGCTGACGAAACCAACATAAAAGCAGTATCGCCAGTATCAATCGGATTTGC
>JAYUYI010000514.1:0-8843 GCA_043752545.1 Thermoleptolyngbya sp. | reverse complement strand
GCGATTGAGTCCAATCCTTGCTAAAAAACCTGTGCTACTTCTACGATTTCGGGAATGCTTTCCCGCAGTTTGCGCTCAATGCCCATTTTCAAAGTCATCGCAGAGCTAGGGCAAGACCCACAAGCACCTTGAAGTCTGAGCTTCACAACAGGGCCGTCCAATTCCACCAGTTCCACGTTGCCCCCGTCAGACATCAGGTAAGGGCGCAGCTCGTCCAATACCAGTTCCACATTGTCCATCGTCAGTTCCATTGGTTTTCTCCCTCGCTGGGTGAGCGATCGCGTCAGTGTATTGCCTACTCCTTCTATCTTAGTGTTGCTAAGCCTTCCACAGACCAAGAGTTCCCCTGATCCCCGCCAATCTCCCTCAAATCGGCTTCGAGGTTAGCACCAGCCGCAGTTTGGCATGGACTAAATTCAACTGAGCCAGTCCCAAATCCACTTCGCCTTCAACCACAATTCCTGTGTTGAGCAAGCGATCGAGCAATTCTAAAATTGAGGGGTTGGCAGAGGCGGTTCCTGGGTAGTAGCCGCCCGCTTTTGGCAACAGTGTGCCAATTTCACCGAGGTCAACGTTTAGATCAGTCGGGTCGATCTCAAACACATCACAGAGTTGAATTACCTGTTCTTGTAATTTGCGGAGGCTCTCAGCCGCGCGATCGAGGTCAGCATCGCTCAGCTGATCGGCTTCCATCCGGCGAATCACCTGAGCCTCCATCAGCTGCCGCACCAGCTCCACTACCGTGAGTAACAGCGGAGCTAGCCCCGCTTTTGCCCCTTTCGCAGGTTGAAGGGCAGCCGTTGGCGTCAGTTGGATGGGAGCATCGAACGAGTTGGGGAGAGGCATGTTTATGGGTTAACTCCACTCCCTCGTAGAGCCTTCAGCTCCTGTTCCATGTGTTCTAAGCGCGCATGCAGCTGCCGATTTTCTTCCGTCAATTGATGCGATTGACTACTGAGAAACGGATCGCTCTCCCACCAGTTGATCCCAATTTCTTTGGCTTTATCAACCGAAGAAATGAGCAGGCGGATGCGGATGCTGAGTAGCTCTGTGGAACCAACGGAAATAGAAATGTCTCCGGCTATCACGATCCCCTTATCGAGCACCCGTTCTAGCACATCTGCCAGCGTGGATCCTTGGGTGGAAGTAGCGATCGCCCGATTGGATTGGGCTGCTGCCCCAGATGGTGTGGCTAAGGTCAAGCGTGTTGCTCCTCGCGCTGAACGCGATAGGTGGCAGGTTTACCCGCCTGATTCTGGCGGGTGATGATGCCCTGCTCGGTTAGAGCCTGTAGCGAATTGATCGTTTGAAACCGGCTAATTTGCAGCGCTGCTTCAATTTCTGATGGGCGAGCATCAGGATGGCGCTTGAGGTAGCTGCAAATGGGTTGTTCGTAAGGTATGAATTCGTGTGGCGGTGTGGTGGAGCCGACTGCGACAGCTGAAACCTCGGCAACAGCAGGGATGACAGCGATGGGCGGTTCTGGAGTTGGGGTCAGAGTTGGTGGGGTATCTGCTGCCTTAGCCTGAGGAGCTTGCTCAGGCTGAGCAGGCTCGCTGCCAATCAGTTCATTGAAGACATCCCACAGGTGTTGAGTGGCTTCGGGTAGGGGAATGTTTGCCCGAGAGAGCAAGACGTCTTGGCACACATCGCGAAACTCAGAATTTTCGGGGGTCGCTACGATACCGTGTTCGTGACAGATTTTTGCCACAAATAGACAAGAGCGCAAGCCCGAGGACTTTTCCGCTCCGGTGCGCTGTCGATAGGCACGCACCAGCCGCACAATGATACCTGCACTTTCGCGATCGATGCTGGTTTTGTGGATCGCAATTTCTTGCTGGGTTAGTTCGTCTGGCTCTGGAATGTTGATGGTAACCAGGCGATCGAGCAGGGCGTCTTGGGTATCGTGAACGCCGCAGTATTCTTCTGGGTTGGAGGTGAAAATGGCGTGGAACTGGGGATGCACTCGGACGTACTCGGTGCGGTTGTGGTTGGGTGGCAGTACCAGCAGCTTTTCTTCTAGGGCAGAGAGCAAGACGTTATTGACTTCGGGGCGAGAACGGTTGAACTCGTCATAAACCAGGGTAAAGCCTTCCCGGCAGGCCAGGGTCAGGCGCGAATCGACCCAGTTCTGCCGCAGTTCGTCTTCAACTTTGACTATGCTGTGGATGTAGTTATCTATAACTTTTTTGCGAGTATAGCCAGATTGGTTGCCGATTAAGTCAGAGGTTTTGAACTCATCGTCGCCAAACAGCAGCACGATAGGCCGCGCAATCAGGTCGGCTAGGTGCAGCGCCAGAGTAGTTTTACCTGTTCCGGCTGGTCCGCGTAAATGGACAGAAAAGCCGGATTGCAGGTAGCGCAGGGCGCGGGGCTGGCCACTCGATCGATGGCAGGGGTGCTCACAAAGCGCCGGGGGCTGGCTCTTAGAACAGTAGTCACGGGTGGGTTCCTCGTTGGGCTGGTTGGGTTTGCAGGCTGGGTTTATTGGGGCTGATCTTGGGCAAGATAGATCCGATCGCGCTGGGCAACTACTCCTTTTTTGATCAGCGATCGCAGCGCGTCTACGGTCTGAAATCGATTCATCCCTAAAGCCGTCTCAATTTCCGTCAGGCGCGCGCCCTCAATCTGGCGGATGTAGGTATAGATGTCTGCTTCAACTTGGGCAGCATCACGCTGGAGAGGCTGAAGGTTGGCTATTAGCTCCTCGGGTTTTGCCTCTGCTGCGGGTGGAGGTGTGGGGTGTAGAGACAAGTTGGCTGTAACAAGATCTACTGCTGGCTTAGATGGCCGAGGAATGATCAACTCAGCGGCTGAAGGTAGGTGACCTTTGGGTGTGCTGGCCAGAGGGGTAGCGGGCTGGGCTGGGTGAGACAACAAGTGTTCGACGCTGATTCCCCACACGCTTTGCCGCAAACTGGCTCGGTGTTGACGTAAATTTAGCCTCAGTGTTTGGATTTTGGCCTGACGATGCGCTCGATTGGATTGGAGCTGACTGTGGATCTGGGCGGCTCGATTTTGGCGGCTGGCTGCTAATTCTGCTAAATAATCTTGAGTGTCAGCCCGTAATCCATCTATTAAGGTGACCAAGTTGCTGAGGCGATCCTGCCGTAAGGCCGTCAACTCTGCTTGAGTGCTGCTTCGCAGGCTTTGGACATCGGAGGCGATCGCTGCAATCGTGATCTGTAAATCGTGTCGGAGCAACGCAACTGACTCAGCTAGCTGCTGGCGAAACTCGCCCAAATCGCCCGTGAGCTGCTCTGCCATTAGCGATCGCTCGGCTGCCGTCACAGCTAAAAATTGCGCGGTTTGATCTTGCAACTGGGTGCGGAAGCTAGATAACCGTTCTGTCAGCTCAAGCGCAACGTCCTGACGCTGCTGAGCAGCATCTGTTAGTAAGATCCTAGTCTCTTGGCGAATTTCGTCCTGGAAAATACGCAGGTGATCTCGAAGCTGCATGGCTATCTGATTGCGTTCAACTTGAAAGCCCGTTAGCATTTCCTGAACATTATGCTGCCGCTGCTGTTTTTGCGCTTGCCACGCTTCATTGAGACTAGTCACCAAACTCTCCTAATATCGAGCTTCAAATAAGTTTCAAAAGTAAGCTAGAGACATCTTCTATAGCTTTTAATCAACTTATAAATGAATGACAAAGCTGCTTTATAAGTTTCTCTGCGAACGAGATAGCAGCATGACTAATGTCATTTTGCTATCTCGTTTATTCAACCATTAGGCAGCCGGAACTGCTGCTTGAGTCGTCAAACCAACTGCTTCGGCATATTTTAGATATGTTTCAACAGATGCAATTACCACACGGGCTTCGATCGACAATAGTTCAATCCCTACTAGAGAAACTCGAACCCAGGCATCAATTACAATACCTTTATCCAAAATGCGATCGACGACCTCAGCCAAGCTCGACGAAGAGTTTACTTTTTCAACAGCCATGATGAATTACCTAAGTGTCGTTTATTGAGAACTTGATGTTGACCTGCTCAGCTCAAATATCGCTAAGATGCCAGAGGAATGGTTGATCTGATGCAGAGGCAGGATGGAAAACGGGATGGATATCAGCGGATTTACTGAAACTAATTAAGTCGTTGTAGACCTATTCCATTTGGTTTGATCCAACCCTGCATCTGGATATCTTGAAACCCTCAATGATCAGGTACTCTTTCACATTTCAAGTGCGTTAGAAGAACTACTAACTACTCTAAAAGGTGAGATAAATTCATCGTTCCCCGCGACTGTAAAAGACTAACGCCCGTATCAGTTTAGTTTTGGTTTGAGCGCATTTGACTAGCTTGTGTGAGCATTAATGGTACGAGCAGTAAGAGTTATGACAGATTCTAGAAATAGAGTGTTGGTGGGGGTAGGCGGTGGGATCGCGGCCTACAAAATCTGTGAAGTGGTGTCTACCTTGGCTAAGGCTGGGGTAGAGATGCGAGTGATTTTAACAGACAGCGCTCAGCAGTTTATTCCCCCCTTAACTCTGGCTACGCTGGCACGGCATCCCGCCTATACCGATGCAGATTTTTGGCAGCCGACTCATGCCCGTCCGTTGCATATTGAGTTAGGAGAGTGGGCAGATGTGCTGTTGATGGCTCCTCTGACTGCAAATACGTTGGCAAAACTGGCCTATGGTTTGGCCGATAATCTGTTGACGAATGCGGTGTTGGCCTCTGCCTGCCCCATCCTCCTTGCGCCCGCTATGAACACGGATATGTGGCAGCAAATCTCTGTGCAGCGCAATTGGGACATGCTGAAAACTGATCGCCGCTATCACAGCGTAGGGCCAGGGGAAGGAGTGCTGGCGTGCGATCGCGTGGGTTCGGGTCGGATGGCGGAGCCTGCGGAAATCTTGCCTTATCTGGAATCTCTGCTGCACACTAACGGGGCACGAGATCTGGCGGGTAAGCACATTTTGATTAGTGCGGGAGGAACGCGGGAATACTTAGACCCAGTCCGCTTTTTGGGCAACCCCTCAACGGGCAAAATGGGCGTGGCGTTGGCGCAGGCCGCCTTGCATCGGGGAGCACAGGTAACGTTGGTACATGCGCCTATGAATGCTGATCTGCTGACCCGGTTATCAGGGATAACTCGAATCCCTGTCACTAGTGCTGCTGAAATGCAGCAAGCGATGCACCAGCACTTTCCCAAAGCCGATTGGACGGTGATGGCGGCGGCGGTCGCTGATGCTAGACCCGCGAATTGCTCTCCCACAAAGCTTCCCAAAGCAGCTCTACCTGAAGCCTTACCGCTGGTCTCCGTGCCTGATATTGTGGCAGAACTCAGCCGGTTGAAGCAGCCTCACCAGTTACTAGTTGGCTTTGCCGCTCAAACGGGAGATTTTGTGACCCCAGCGCTAGAAAAGCTGACCCGCAAAAACCTGGATGCGATCGCCGCCAACCCAATCGACCAACTCCATGGCGGCTTTGGCAGCGACCAAAATCAGGCCGTGTTATTAGACAAAACTGGACGGAAAGAGGCGATCGCACCGTGCAGTAAACTGCAAATGGCTCATCGACTGTACGACTTCTTGCAGGGATTAGAAGCTAAAAAATAGCGCCTATGTTCACCTGCAACGCGGGTGAACATAGGCGCTAAAAACAGAACCTATTCCCTAATTCCGGTGATTATTGTTGTATTGGACTAAAGCCCCAGCCCACTGGAGTTTTTCGCGCAGGGTTTGGTAATACGAATAATTGTCTCGCAGGATAATAAACCGAGCGTGGAACTCTGCCATCCGAATATCGACGCGCTGACCCGGCCAAATTGAGGTTGCCAGGACACCGTCCATCCACAGTTTTGTGGTGATATCGGGATCGGCCAGAGGCCAAATGCTGACTACCGAGCCAGGTGGCAGAATAATAGGGCGGCTGGAAAGGCTGAGCGGACAAATGGGGGTGACGGCGATCGCTTCCATGCCGGGATGGATAATCGGGCCATTTGCGGCAACTGTATAGCAGGTGGAACCCGTTGGTGTGGCTACAATTAGTCCATCACCCTGGTACTGATCGACCACTGCCCCGTCAATTTCCATTTCGAGAATCGACGTGATCATCCGATCGGCAGACGCGGGTTTGACGCACATTTCATTCAGAGCTAGGAAGCGATCGCTCATTGGCTCCAGATTCGTGCGGTTGCCTTCAAACGTCGTCGCTTGCAGCATCATCCGTTGCTGTACGGCAAAGCGATCGTCTAATAATCGCTTCCAAACCTGCTCTGAATTCTGAAATACATCCAGTGGCTCTGTTAAGAACCCCAGATGGCCACCAATATTAATTGCCAGAATCGGCACCCCTTCTGGGGCAAGGTGACGCGCCGCCGCTAACGCTGTGCCATCGCCTCCTAAAACGATCGCCAGATCGATAGGCTGAGACACTGATGCCAAAAACACCGGATAAGGGTTGTCTCGTGCTCCGCTTGGCCCTAACAGCACCCGACAGTTACGAGCTTCTAACTCGCTAGCGCAGCGCTCTGCCCAACGTTGACTGAGTGAATGGCCAGACTTGTGAATAATAATGACTTGCTTTAGCTGCACACGCTCATCTTTTCAATCTGCTACCACTTCAGCAAATTGAACTGCTCCATATCTACCGTATCGCGATTTCGATAGATAGACAGCACAATTGCGAGGCCAACTGCCGCTTCAGCCGCCGCGATCGTAATCACGAAGACTGTAAAGACTTGACCTTTTACCTGGGCAGGGTCAAGAAAATTAGAAAATGCCATTAGATTCAAGTTGACTGAATTTAGCAGCAGCTCAATTGACATGAGCACGCGGATAGCGTTGCGGCTCGTCACTAGGCCATAGATACCAATGCAGAAAAGAGCGGCGGCTAACAGGAGGAAGTACTGAAGTTCCATGGGAAACGTTAAGGATTAACAGAGGAAAGAGATCGGGCTGTAAGTTGAGTGATTTAAGAGAGGAAGCAGGGGAATAAACCTCAAACTTGCTATCTTGTGCGGCTTCCACTCGCTTCAATTAACGATTGCCACCTGTCGTCAATTCGCGAGGCCGCTCTGGCACTGTCAATTGAGGATTTTGATCTGCCTCTTCTGGCAAGTACTCACGCCGTGCGATCACGATCGCTCCAATCAGTGCCATTAAGAGCAACACCGAAACCAGCTCAAACGGCAGCAAGAAGTCGCTAAAGAAATGCTTCCCAATCACCACTAGCGCATCATCCCCAGCAATTGAAGCGCTTGAGAGCGTCCAGGGGGTAGCAACTACCATCGTTCCCAGCAGTCCAAACAGACCTAAACACACTAAAGCAGTCGCTGCTTTGCCAATCCATGCTTTTTCGACTGGCACAAAATCTTGCTGTTTGTTGACCAGCATGATGCCAAATAAAATCAATACATTAACTGCCCCTACATAAATCAGGATTTGGGCAGCGGCGACAAATCCTGCATTTAGCAAAATATATAGTCCAGAAATGCTGATAAAAACGCCTGCCAGCAAAAAGGCTGAATAGACAATATTGTCTAGCAATACTACGCCAAGGGCAGTCCCTAGCATCATTGCGGCCAGCAATGCAAATGAAACAATTTGAACGCCATCGGCCAGGTTCACAAGCAATCTCCTGATTAGGGGCTAGAAAATAGAGCAACAAATACCGAGGGAGCAAATGAGGGGAGGCTAAGGCTGTTTTCGACTCTCTCCTTAGCGTTCAACTCTCTACTTAGCGTTCTCCAAATCTTCCAGAATTTCTTCAGGAAGCTTACCTGCACGGCGAGAGCCAGCGGGCAAATCGTGGGGTTCCAACACGCCTTTAGGTAAGTAGCCTAGTTGACGTAGAGGCGTCACCATCGGGTCTTCGGTTACCTTGTAAGGCAACCGTCCGAGAGCAACGTTGTCGTAGTTCAGCTCATGGCGATCGTACGTGGCCAGTTCGTATTCTTCTGTCATAGAGAGGCAGTTAGTAGGGCAATATTCCACACAGTTGCCACAGAAAATACAAACGCCGAAGTCGATACTATAGTGGTTTAGTTTTTTCTTCTTGGTTTCTTTGTTGAATTCCCAATCTACAACGGGGAGGTTGATCGGGCAAACCCGTACGCAAACTTCACAAGAAATACACTTATCAAACTCGAAGTGAATCCGTCCGCGAAATCGCTCAGAAGGAATCAGCTTTTCGTAGGGGTACTGAACGGTGATGGGGCGGCGGTGCATGTGGTCAAAAGTAACGGATAGACCCTGACCAATGTACTTTGCCGATTGAATGGCTTCCTTTGTATAGTCACCAACTTGCTTGAGAAACTTCAGCATGGGAGGAGGCGGGTGAAGGACAGGGAATTAAGAGGGGATTGGGTGAGGTGAGGACGCAGGTGCAGAGGAGATGCTGAGTCCGCTAAACTTAGCCCCCAAAGGCAACTGGGAACAGCAGTTTGAGGCCAGCCGTCAATAAGAGATTGACCAGCGAAACAGGCAGTAAGAACTTCCAGCCTAAGTCTAACAGCTGGTCAATCCGCACGCGAGGCACCGTCCAGCGCAATAAGATGGCAATGAAGATCATCAGGTATGCCTTGAACAGCATCATGACAATGCCCAAACTGGCAGTAATCACTTGCAGCCAAGCCGTATCTTCACTGACTCCGATTAGGTTGGCCAACAGGCCGACTGGAATGGGTGATTCCCAACCGCCTAAGTACAAAACTGCGACCATCAAGGCTGAAAGGACTAGGTTGGCATAGGAGCCTGCGTAGAACAGCATGAACTTGACGGCACTGTATTCAGTTTGATAACCCGCTACGATTTCTTCCTCGGCTTCTGGCAGGTCGAAGGGCAGGCGTTCGCACTCAGCTAGAGCGGCAATCCAAAATATGACAAAGCCAAT
>JAYUYI010000513.1:0-3624 GCA_043752545.1 Thermoleptolyngbya sp. | reverse complement strand
ATCTTCAGAATGAGAAAATGGCGTCTTTAGGTCAGCTCGTTGCTGGAGTCGCGCACGAAATTAATAACCCGATGAACTTCATTCACGGCAACCTAAAGCATTTAGCAGAATACAATCATCAGCTCCTAACACTAATCCAACTGTATCAACAGCATTTTCCTGAGCCAACAGGAGCAATCAAAACTGAAATAGAAGCCATTGATCTAGATTTTTTGCAAGCAGATATCCCACGGCTGATGGAATCAATGAAAGTGGGCAGCGATCGCATCCGGCAAATTGTATTGTCGCTCCGCAACTTTTCCCGCACCGATGAATCCGAATTTAAGGTAGTCGATATTCATCAGGGGATTGACAGCACGCTGATGATTTTGCAGCATCGGCTCAAGGTGCGTCTACATTATCCGCCGATTGAGGTGATTAAAGAGTATGGCCATTTACCGCTGATTGAATGCTTCCCTGGGCAGCTGAATCAAGTGTTTATGAATATTTTGGTCAACGCGATCGATGCCTTAGAAGATGTTAGCGATCGCAGCACAGCACAGAAGTCAGATCACCATCTAGGGCGAATCACTATCCGAACATCTTTTCAGGATGCAGGATGGATACAAATCGCGATCGCTGACAATGGTTCCGGCATTCCCGAATCGATTCAGCAACGCATTTTTGATCCATTTTTTACTACCAAACCTGTCGGCAAAGGGACGGGAATGGGCATGTCAATTAGTCATCAAATTATTAGCGAACGCCACGGCGGCAGACTCAGCTTTCGCTCTACACCTGCAACCGGGACGGAGTTTGTGATTCAATTGCCGATTCATCTTGGCGCTGATCCGCTAGCCTAAATCGAAAGCCCGCTTCCGGCCTTCCCGCAAAACGTCAAATCCAGAGGTATTGTCGGTATTGTCCAGATCTACGACGGTATAGTAATACTTTTATTTTAGTGGATGCTAGGGGTTTCTCTCGATACATGTGGCGATCGCTTAAACCCAAAAATTATGCTGCTTTTTGAGAAGAATGCCTCGCAGTTTCAGTTTCGTAGCATTTGAGGATTAGGTCACCAAGAGTATCTAAATCATTGACGGATGAAATTATTACCCTTGATGCTGCATCTCCCATTGATGCTGATATCTCTTGCACCTCAAAATTTGATGCCAATGCTCTAACTTCGTTCACTGGCAAGCGAGTTACAAAGCTTTTCTTTTTAGGCGACAGATAGAATCTTAAAAACCACCAGGTTGTTTTACCAACGTTAATGCCAAAGTAAGAAATCACATCCTTGTACTTCACCTCTAAGCTATTGGCTGTAGAGCGATTGGCAATAGCTTTAACTTTCTCAAAAGCCTCAAGTTCTTCAGCAGTTGTTTCAACTTTTTCACTCTCTAAACCTTGCTCATCCTGAATTTCCTCAGTTTCAATCTCTTCAGACTCTGTAGATACGGCTCCTGGCTGTCCTATTTCTCTGTTAATCGATTGAGTCATCAAATCAACCAAGCTGCTCTGAATTGACTTCTTAACAATAGGTCGAAACTTATCGACGACTTTATTCGTAACTCTGCCTGCGATCGCATAGTTGGGAGCAATTGTGCTAAGTTGAGAAACTAGAAAACGAATAAAGTCATCAGATGGAGAACGCAGAAGGTTGTCTACGAGCTGAGTCATCCCTTTAAGATAAACCATCTCTTCAGCGTGTCGTCTTATAATCGCTGAGTCAAAGTTATCTCTGTGGAAAAACTTGAGGTTTTCAATCTGTTTTTGGTCATAGTCTAGGATATTGAAACTGAAAAAAGGCTCGTCATCCATCACATTTTCGTGACGTAAATCAGTAAAGAAGCGATATTCAAGACCATTAGTTACAATGGCCACTCTGGTTGCAAGCAACCCATTGAAATATCGCTTTACCTGACCATCATGAGCCTCTGGCTTCTGGCCACGCGCCTTTGCTTCCACAATCATGACGATAACGCCATTAATTGCGATGGCATAATCTACCTTTTCAAACTGTCCTGCTTTTTTGATAGCAAAATCAGCTATAAATTCTGGTATTACTTCTGTTGGGTCGAAGACATCGTAGCCGAGCGCACTAAAAAAGGGTACAACTAATCCCATTTTAGTAGCTTCTTCCCCCGTAACTAAATCTGCTCGCTTTCGAACCTGTTCTGAAACTTTAACGATGTCATCTGAAAAGACCATATTGCTTGCCCCGATAGCTAAGTTCTACTAAAGTGTTCCCAAAATCCCTCTACATGCACCCATTCTCTAGTTTTCTTCGATCACCCATACATTTCTGGAAGATACCAACTAATATTTGTTACGTATTAAAATAAAATTGCAAAAGATAGCCTCAAGCGTTGTCTTACTCAACTAAACAAGCCCAAATTCTTGCTTCATCAAGAACAATTCATGCTCAATTTCTAATGCCACAAATTGAGCATTCAACTGGGCTAAAGAAGCGGCTGTTGGTTTTGTCCCCATTTGGTAAGGTTGGTCTACTTGAATAGCTTTCTTCATTTCCTCCAGTTCACATTCGGCTTCATAGAGTCGCCAAGCCTCTTCATACCAATCAATGATCGGTGAGCCGTGATCTCGCCCACAAAGACCATCAATAATGAGCAGGGCACCTACAACGGGCAAAGCACCCATCATGAACATGCCTACTTTCATGCTGCCAAGACCAACCCATGCAGCTGTAGTACTCGTATGTGCTGCTCCATGTAACGTTCCGATCGCCGCTCCAGTTTTGGCAACTCCAATCACACTGGCAGTTGTGTTGATGATTGGATTGCTCAGCGCAAGGGCTGCTCCA
Source organism: Thermoleptolyngbya sp. (assembly GCA_043752545.1). Classification (GTDB taxonomy): domain Bacteria; phylum Cyanobacteriota; class Cyanobacteriia; order Elainellales; family Elainellaceae; genus CASBQJ01. Next base: position 821 of record JAYUYI010000513.1, on the reverse strand, counting down.
GCGGCGATTTTTGGGTTCATTTTGGTCAATATATACTTACGTACTACTCATTATCTTCAGCCCCGTAAAGGATGGTACTGACTTTGTTGTCTCTTTATGGAATCTCTATATATCAATGTTCCAATTGCTTCATTAGAAATATGGCTGGGAGAAGCAATCGCAAAACCTGCCAAGATTAGCGCATACATTATGAATTCTGAAGCAAAATCACAATTTGTTTCAGCCATTTCAACAGGCGATTGAGTGTAACTAACGAACACTCAATCGCCTGTAGCACACGCTTATCCGCTATCAGTAAATGTTTAAGCAAAACTTCTTAATTAAGCAACCTACACAGCTAGCATTCGAGCGTGAGTAACCACTGTTCAAGTGCGAGTAACTACCGCTTGAGGGGGAATAACTACCGTTGAAGCATTGGTTACAAATGCTCTTTTCGCTGCATCTGAGGTTACACCAAAGCCTGTTTCCCATCTTCCGCACCCTATTTTCATTTTAGGGATTGACGCCATGACTGGTATGCGCGTATCCTTGCAGGCTAAGGTTGCGAGATGATACCGATCCGTGCAGCCCGAATTGACTCAAAAACCTAGCGCCGCGCAATGCTGCTACCGACAGCATCACGCGACTGACCCCCTAACTGTTAACGCAGTCAGGCGGCTGATCGAGAATTTTAGCATTCTCCTTAGCCATCCTGTTTTCGCGTGAGCGGGGTGGCTAGGTTCTTTGGGTCTTTCCCCTATACCCAAAGACAGGAGAACCCCATGGTTAAGATGTTTGATGCTCCAACGAATCACAGCTTTTTGAGCGATAGCAGCGGCATG
>JAYUYI010000512.1:0-8866 GCA_043752545.1 Thermoleptolyngbya sp. | reverse complement strand
TGTTTGCCCTGTCGGCAGCCGTGGCTCCCATTCCTCAAAATGCCATCCAGCACCTAGCTACCCTAGCCGAGCAGCTCAGCAGCGAACTAGAGCACGAAGTCCTGCCCGCTCACATTCAGGCTGGACTCTACGCCGACCTGGCCGAAAACCGCATTCTCACCCGCTTCGATCTGCCCACCTCAGACGCCCTGCTGCACCGTTACAATCTGTCTCAGGTGCAGGGCGTGTTCTACAAAGCCAGCCAGTTAATCCTCACCGCCCACCGCAACGATCCAGGTGAATATAAGCTGCTATTTCGCTACCTCAAGCTGTTTGGGCTAATGGCCTACATTGAAGGCGATGCCGACCACGGGTTTACCATCACAATTGATGGCCCCACTAGCCTGTTTACTACCAGCACCCGCTACGGGTTAGATATCGCCAAACTGATTCCGGCGTTGCTGCATGTCACCAAATGGAGCCTTAGTGCCGAATTGCAAATGCGCGACTATGCAGGCGCGCCCAAAACCTGTCGGTTTACACTGAATTCTACCTGTGATTTGGTCAGCCACTACCCTCCTGGCAAGCCCTACGACAGCATGTTGGAATCGGCCTTTGCCGAGCGGTGGGACGCACTCAAAACGGACTGGGTGCTAGAGCGCGAAGTGGATTTAATTCCGATTCCGGGCAGTGTGATGATTCCCGATTTTCGGCTAGTGCATCCCAATGGTCGCACCGTGTTGCTCGAAATTGTTGGCTATTGGCGACCCGAGTATCTGCGTAAAAAATTCTCCCAAGTGCGTCAATCGGGCTGCGACAATTTAATTCTAGCAATTTCAGAACGGCTCAATTTAGAAAAAGCAGGGGTGAAGGTAAGCGATACGCCCGCGCAGGTCATTTGGTTCAAAGACAAGCTGTTGCCCAAGGCGGTACTGGCGGCTCTGGAAGCGGAAACGGTATAGCGTCGCTGAGCGCGCTCTTGCAATGGCTGTTGCGGAATGTGTAACTAATCCCATCTGGCTAGAGGGGTTAGCCATACTGGCTGTGTAGCGACCGCCACTCTACAAAAAATGTTCCCGGTCTAACGTCCCAAGGAGTGTCCCCACATGAACCGCCAAACCCGCATCTCATTTAAACCTGCCCTATTGCTCAGTACCGTAATGGGAGGGATGCTGATCACGAGCTGTGCCTCGTCATTAGCGCCATCTGCCTCCATAGACTCTGCTCCGGGTGCCGCCCCGATGGAAGCCGCTGCCCCGCTCGCCGAGTCTGCTGATATGGACGCCAAGCAATCGGTTGCCAACCAAGCCGGGACTACTGAGGCAGCGGCTAGTGTGCCACAGGCTCCGCCCAAACTGGTAAAAACTGCCCAGGTCACGCTGAGCGTCGATTCGGTGAAGCAAAGTATTGCCAAGGTAACGGCGATCGCCCGTCAACAGCAAGGCGACCTCTTGGGTCTGCAAGATCAAATCCCGCCCGATCACAGCACCCGTCATACCGCCTCACTCCAGCTGCGAGTGCCACAGGCCAAACTTGATGCCACCCTCAATGCGCTCAGTGCCTTGGGCACCGTGCAGCAACAGGCGATTACCGCCGAAGATGTTTCGACGCAATTGGTAGACTTTCAGGCACGGCTGCGCAACCTGCGCAACACTGAAGCGATGTTGCTCAAAATTATGACCCGTTCGGGCGGCATTAGCGATGTATTGAAGGTGTCGCAAGAGCTGAGCAATGTCCGCAGCCAAATTGAACAAATCGATGCCCAGTTCACCGATTTGTCGAATCGAGTGGCGTATTCGGTGGTGAATGTGAACCTGGAAGAGACGATTGCCTCCATCCCGCCCCAAACGCCGCTCGCTAGCGAACTGCAAGAGTCTTGGGAGCAAGCCAGCCATGCGGTTGGTCAATTTACCGTCGGCCTGATGAAACTCGGGGTTTGGCTCGTGGCCTATAGCCCGTACTGGTTAATTTTGGCGATCGCCGCCACAGTTTTCTTCCAGCGCCGCCGCCCCAGCCCCGCTCCAGCCGTCGCTGACGCGACCGAACCGCCCACAGCCGCATAGAAACATCTGGGATGGAACTGTCAAGGAGTAAGTAAAAATACGCGGTATTTTCTCCAGCCAGCACCAATGTTCTGTAAATCTCTCTAGGCGATCGCCCAACTCAGCAGGATAGCGTTGGAATATTAGGGTGCCTAAATGCCCTATGGCCGCGTGTTTTACCCACGGGGTTCTATTCGTTCAAGATGCTGCCATACCATGCCAAAACTGACTGTTTCACGTTGGGCGATCGCACCCCTTTTCTTGATCTTAGGTAGCATTGCCTTGCCCGTTGCTGCCCAAGCGCTTGACTCGCTTCGATCCGTAAACACGACGGATAGATCAACTAGCTCAACCCTGACATCCAGCACCATCGCTAGCAACCCCACCTGCCCCGGCATGACTACCGGCGATCGCCGAGTGGCCAGTGGTTCCGTTAGCACCCGCTGGATCTACTGGGTGCTGCAAAATTCTGCCCGTCAGTATTATGTAACCTACTGGGCGCAACACGACTGCACTCAATGGCAACAAACTACGACCCATGCCACTCAGCGCGAGGCATATTCAGCCTTTATGTGCCAATACATTCGAGAAAGGTGTAACCCCTAACATTAATTGGCTGGTACTCGCAGAGTGGCCGATACTGAGAGTAGGGTCTGGCAGGCACATAGATATGATTGGCAAAACAGAACTACTCAGGGCGATCGCTGGAAAAAATCGGGGGGTATTGGCAACCGATGCCGACAAGCAAGCAATTCTGGCTGCGATCGCACAGCTCGAAGATCGCAACCCCACGCCTCGCCCCCTAGAGGCTGCCAACAGGCTAGATGGCAACTGGCGCTTGCTCTACACCACCAGCCAAGAGCTACTGGGCATCGATCGCGTGCCGTTTTTAAACCTGGGGCAAATTTATCAACTGGTGCGGGTTCAGACCCAGCAGATTTATAACGTGGCCGAAGTGTCGGGTATCCCATTTTTAGAAGGATTAGTGAGTGTGGTAGCGCAGTTTGAACCCGTTTCTGAGCAGCGCGTTAAGGTGCGGTTTAATCGGGGAATTTTTGGCTTACAGCGGCTGATTGGCTACCAAGCGTGCGATCGCTTTGTGCAAGAGATTGAAGCGGGCAAAAAATTCACCGCGTTCGATTTTGCTATTACCCGCGATGATCAAAAAGGTTGGCTAGATATTACTTATTTAGACGACGATCTGCGGATTGGTAGAGGCAACGTCGGCAGCGTTTTTGTTCTGACTAAAGTGTCTTAAAAGTGTCTTAATCATGTCACCTTCCCTGCTGCGGCTTTCCCAAGGGCAGTTGAGTTTGCTAGCAGCCTGCCCGCGCCGCTTTCAGCATATCTACCTCGATCAACTGGCGTCTCCCGTTAGCCCAGAGCAGCAAGAGAACATGGCCTGGGGCAACCGATTTCACCTGCTAATGCAGCAGCATGAATTGGGGTTGCCGCTGACAGAGTTAGAGCTAGCGTCAGAAGCGGACTTGTTTGACGTCGTGCAATCCTTTATCGCGGCTGCCCCAGAATTATTTGGCGATCGCCCTGCTATCTTTCGGACTGCTGCCTCTCGGCCTGCTGCCTTTCGTCAAAGCGAACATCGGCGCAGCTTAGAACTTCAGGGCTACCTGCTAACGGTTGTGTATGACCTAGTGATTTTAGAGGCCGAGCACGCGCAGATTTTAGATTGGAAAACCTATGCCAAACCTCAGAATCAGCAGCGGCTGGCGCAAGATTGGCAAACACGGCTGTATCGGTTTGTTTTAGTCGAAACGAGTCGCTACTTGCCCGAACAGCTGTCGATGACCTATTGGTTTGTCCGTTCGTCACAGCAAGGCGCTAGTGTCCTCCAGCCGCAGTCTCTGCGATTTGCTTACAGCGCCGCCCAGCATGAACGCACCCGTCAAGATTTAACGCAGTTGTTGAAGCAACTCACAGCTTGGATAGACGGCTATACCGCAGGCACTGAATTTCCCCGCACTGAAGAGCTGCGCGGCACCTGTAACCTCTGCCAATTCGAGCCACGCTGCCAATGGGATACCCACAGCAGCACTAATCCGCTCTCCGCCTGGTCGGATATGACAGACATTGCAGAAGTTGCGATCTAATCCAGACTCAATTACCGCTAATATTTCCCTGCCATAGCTCAGTCTATTCGTCAAGTTTCTCTATACAAAAGTTTGTAAACCTTGAGAAATGTTGTTACAGTGCAGATAACCCTTCTCACCCTGCAACTGTCCTATGAGTAACTTGTTTGGCATCATTCCTACACCGCCGCCGATCCAGCCCAAGTCCAACGTGTACGACCTGAAAGCCCGCTTAGATTGGGGAGAACCAGCGCTAACGATTCTGGACGTGCGCGATCGCCTAGAGTTTAATGCCCGACATATTCAAGGTGCAATTTCTTTGCCACTGGCAGCATTAGTCGCTCGGGCGTTGAGCAGCCTGGAGCTAGAGCGCGACTTATACGTATATGGCGAAACTGACGATATGTCTGCCACTGCCGCTCAGCATTTGCGCACCGCTGGATACAAAAATGTATCTGAACTGCGAGGCGGATTTCCAGCCTGGAAAGCGGTAGGTTTCCCAATTGAGGCGATCGCCACTACAGAGCCTTAGATAAACCGTTCGGCATCGCATCCAGATCAAGACCGAAGCAAAAATGACCGAAAAAGTACCTTATGTCGTGAGGTTCGTTTGAACGCTTGATTAAAGACGCTTTAGTTATTGTTAATTGGCCTTTCCCTTATTGCTGGAAAAACACTTTAGACAATAGCAGCTACGTGTCCAAACTACGTCCAAACTGCATATAAACTTGCATATAAACAATGAGGGGCCACAACTACTAGCAGTTGCGACCCCTCACGGGTTTACCGAATTTTAACGCTATCTACGCATTAGCTTAGGCAGGAAGCAACACGGTATCGATGATGTGAATGACGCCATTGTCAGCAGCCACATCGGGTGTTGTGACGGTAGAGTTATTCACCTTGACGCCATTAGAAGCATCAATTTTTACATCCGAACCTTCAACTGTTTTTGCCGATGTTAGCTTGACTACGTCAGCTGCCATCACTTTGCCAGAAACGACGTGGTAGGTCAGAATCTGCTTGAGTTTGGGCAGATCCTTGAGCAAGCCTTCAACGGTGCCCTTGGGAAGTTTAGCAAATGCTTCATCAGTAGGTGCAAAAACGGTGAATGGTCCTGCGCCCTTCAGAGTTTCTACTAGTCCAGCAGCTTTAATTGCAGAAACTAGGGTGCTGAAAGAACCAGCATTAACGGCGGTATCAACTACATCAGCCATAGATTCACCTGAATTTTTGTGTAGACAGCTACAACATAACGTACTTTGATAAAAAGGGTGTTTTCTATAAATTAGACTAATCAATCGTGGAGAGAATTCTTGTAATAACGTAGATCAGTAGCTCTCCAGATGAGAACGATATTTAGCTTCAGATTTTTATCTTTGTTTCCTTGGCCTTGCCTTGTTCTGGCTGTGACCCAATAAGATGGCTTGTTGTAATTTCAAGGTGTTGACGTAGGTCACTATCTAACCGACCAAAGCAATCAAGATTGTTGTGATGACTGATACCAAAGAAACCGTATTTTGATCCACGTCAATAACCCAACGAGGTATATTATTCAGAGTTTTTCTGCTGCGATCGCCAACTTAGGATCATAGATTAGGAATTCCGTTCAAGTTGAGAAAAAGCTGACAGTGCGATCGCATGTACTCATTGCGATCATTAGTTCAAGTCTGATCGTCAAAATATCTGTAAAAATGGTTCTATAGTGGCCGAGCGTTATAGCTGTGCGAATTGGTTCCTAATCGTCCCTAGATAGAACTACTCCTCGTCTCAAAGCTGTCCCCTTTCGCAACGCTTGCAGGGCTGCTAAGAAACAGTTTCAGGTTCTTTTATCAGAAATGGGCGATACTGGATTCGAACCAGTGACCCCTTCCGTGTGAAGGAAGTGCGCTACCACTGTGCTAATCGCCCAAGGATTTTAAATGTATCACGTTGGCGACAGAGACTACAACTTCATCGAGAAGTTTGAGACTTTGCCCGTAATTTGCTACGGTTCATTACAGTAGCTCGGGCAAATCTTTACATATTTTCATATTATTTTCAGATTGATCGAGTGATCTAAATGATGGGCTAAGGGGCGATCGCCAAACCTGTATTGCTCTCACAAACCACTGATGTCCGGTGTAGTGTATGCTCTAGGCGCACCTACGTACTGAACGAGTACGAGGATTGCAGTGGTTTGATTTTGGAGACGTTAGATTTAGCGGTTTCCCGAGATTTGTACCTCCATCGCGTCGTATCAATAAAGCCGTTTTAGACCCTTACTATAAGTAGGTAATTCCATGTCATCGACTGTTGCACCAGAGCAAGTTAATCGCATTGTTGGCAATCAGCACCACGATCCATTTGAAGTGCTGGGGCCGCATCCGGTTCAAAACAGTGATAAAACTTGCTGGGCAGTTCGAGCCTACTTACCTACTGCTGAAGCGGCTTGGGTCGTTATCCCCGAACAACGAGAAGAGTATCCGATGTCGTCGGTACATGATCCTCATTTTTTTGAATGCATTTTGGACGTGGCAGACCTGAGTAATTATCAACTGCGAATTAAAGAGGGTGATCAAGAGCGCGTAATTTATGACCCGTATGCTTTCCGCTCGCCGTTGGTCACTGATTTTGATGTGCATTTGTTTATGGAGGGCAACCATCATCGCATTTACGAAAAGCTGGGTGCGCATCTGGCCGAAGTAGAAGAGGTGGCAGGGGTTTATTTTGCGGTGTGGGCACCCAACGCTCGAAATGTCTCTGTGTTAGGTGATTTTAACTGGTGGGATGGCCGTAAGCACCAAATGCGACGGCTTGGGGACGGCATCTGGGAGCTGTTTATTCCGAGCCTGGGGGTGGGTACCCACTACAAATATGAGATCAAAAACCAAGAAGGACATATTTACGAAAAGTCTGATCCCTATGGGTTTCAACAAGAGGTAAGACCGAAAACGGCATCAATTGTGGCGGACCTTGACACCTATGAGTGGGGCGATCGCGCTTGGATGGAACAACGTCGCCACACCGAGCCATTAACCCAGCCCATTTCGGTTTACGAAGTTCACATTGGCTCCTGGCTGCACGGGTCATCATCGGAACCCTACGTTCGACCAGATGGTACGGAAATCGCCCCCGTGATTGTAGCCGATCTCAAACCGGGCGCGCGGTTCCTCACCTATCGCGAACTGGCCGAGCGGCTGATTCCCTATGTCAAAGATTTAGGTTTCACCCACATCGAGCTATTGCCGATCGCCGAACATCCGTTCGATGGTTCCTGGGGCTATCAAGTCACCGGATACTATGCGGCTACCTCGCGCTATGGTACTCCTCAAGACCTGATGTACTTGATTGACCAATGTCATCTAAATGGCATTGGGGTGATTGTGGACTGGGTACCGGGGCACTTTCCCAAAGATGGACATGGGCTGGCTAATTTTGACGGCACCTGCCTCTACGAGCACGCCGATCCACGCAAAGGTGAACACAAAGGCTGGGGCACGCTGGTCTTTAACTATGCCCGCAATGAAGTGCGCAACTTCTTAGTGTCCAATGCCCTATTTTGGTTCGACAAATATCACATCGACGGCATTCGAGTAGATGCCGTGGCCTCCATGCTCTACCTCGACTATTGCCGCGAGCCGGGAGAATGGGTCACCAACCAATATGGCGGTCGAGAGAACATCGAAGCGGCTGACTTCTTGCGGCAAATGAACCATGTCGTGTTTAGCTATTTCCCTGGAGCGCTTAGCATTGCCGAAGAGTCAACCTCGTGGCCCATGGTGTCTTGGCCGACCTATGTGGGCGGTCTAGGGTTTAACCTCAAGTGGAATATGGGCTGGATGCACGACATGCTGGACTTTTTCAGCATGGATCCCTGGTTCCGTCAATTCCACCAAAATAACATCACCTTCAGCCTGATGTACGCCTTCAGCGAAAACTTTATGCTGGCGTTCTCGCACGATGAGGTGGTGCATGGTAAGAGCAACATGATTGGTAAAATTCCTGGCGATGAGTGGCAAAAGTATGCCAGCCTCCGCTGTCTGTTTACTTATATGTTTGCTCATCCCGGCAAAAAAACTCTGTTCATGAGCCTAGAGTTTGGCCAATGGAGCGAGTGGAACGTTTGGGGTGACTTGGAATGGCAGCTGCTCCAGTTTGAAGCGCCCCAAAAGCTGAAGCACTTTATGGGCAAACTCAACGAGTTTTATCGTAGCCAGCCCGCTCTCTATACCCAAGATTTTTCCAATGACGGGTTTGAGTGGATTGATTGCAGCGACAACCGTCATAGTGTTGTGGCGTTCATTCGCCGCTGCAAAGATTCTCAGGACTATCTGATTACAGTCTCTAACTTTACGCCACAGCCGCACTCTCACTATCGAGTGGGTGTCCCAGAAGCAGGGTTTTACCAAGAACTGTTTAACAGTGATGCGCGGGAGTATGGCGGCAGCAACATGGGCAACTTGGGTGGTAAATGGTCAGAAGAGTGGTCATTCCACAACCAGCCTTACTCAATTGACTTGTGTTTGCCACCGCTCGGAGTGCTGGTGTTAAAGCTCGATCGCAGCAAACTTCAGTAATGGCCATATGACCCGTAGGAGCTGTTCAGGAACCGCCTGTTTGATCGCTAGAAGTCCGTTTGCAAACAACCTATTAACCTGGCAACTATAGAGAATGCAGTTTCCCCTCACCCTTTTCATGTATGCCGAAGGCTTTAAGCCCTCTCCCAGAGCGGGAGAGGGACTTCGATCCGGCTCCCCTTCTCCTTTCATGGGAGAA
>JAYUYI010000511.1:0-3666 GCA_043752545.1 Thermoleptolyngbya sp. | reverse complement strand
TGACCGCCGCCCGGGATGCATTTTTAACCAAGCGGGTAGGTGATTTGCTCCTATTTATGGGAGTAGTGTCGCTGGGGGCGATCGCCGGAACCTGGGATTTTCCGGCGTTGGCGCATTGGGCACAAACGGCAGATCTGTCACCGCTGACGGCAAATTTGTTGGGTCTGGCATTAATTGCAGGCCCTGTGGGTAAGTGCGCTCAGTTTCCCCTCAACCTCTGGCTAGATGAGGCAATGGAAGGCCCTAACCCAGCGTCCATTTTGCGCAACTCGGTGGTGGTTGCCTGTGGGGCATACGTCCTGATCTGTATGCAGCCAATTTTGGCATTGTCGCCCGTGGCGCTGACGACGCTGATGGTGCTGGGAACGGTTACGGCGATTGGGTCATCGCTGGTGGCGATCGCTCAAATCGACATCAAACGGGCGCTATCGCATTCTACGAGTGCTTACCTAGGTCTAGTTTTTTTGGCCGTTGGCATGCAGCAAGACGAAGTGGCGCTGCTATTCTTGTTTACTCATGCGCTGGCCAAGGCGCTGCTGTTTATGAGCACAGGCGCAATCATTCTGACTACTAATACCCAGGATCTTCGCGAGATGGGCGGTCTAGCCTCACGGATGCCAGCTACCACGAGTGGCTTCATCGTCGGGGCACTCAGCTCCATTGGACTGTTGCCGCTGGGCTGTTTTTGGGCGATGCACCAGTGGGCCGATGCCATCTGGCCGTTGTCTAATCCCCTATTTATCGTGCTGCTGCTGGTCAATGGGCTAACCTCCTTCAGCCTGACCCGGATATTCGGGTTAGTGTTTTGCGGCTCTCCCCAAGAGAAAACTCGACGAGCTCCAGAAGTGCCGTGGCTGCTGGCATTGCCGATGGTCTTTTTGACGGTGGCAACCTTACTGGTGCCTGTCATGCTGGTACGGTGGCAGCTATTGCCTGCGGTTAGTGAGATTAACTGGGCGATCGCCGGCCTACTGGTCACGTCTAGTGCGCTTGGGTGCGGGCTAGGTAGCGTGTTCTATTTGGGCACGCGATCGCCGCAACCCGAGGGAGCGGGTTGGCTTTCTCTACGGGAGCTGCTGGCGCAAGATTTCCGCATTGAGCAACTTTACCGACTCAGCGTCGTGCTGGCAGTGACTCAAGGGTCGCGCCTGATTGCCTGGTTTGATCGCTACATTGTGGATGGCATGGTAAATCTCTTGGGCATTGTTTCCCTGATGAGCGGTGAAAGCCTGAAATATACAATCTCTGGGCAATCGCGTCATTACCTGCTGACTCTATTTGTCGGGGTTTTTCTAGGGATTGCCTGGTTGAGCTGGATGTTGTAATCACCCAGATGTGTAAGGACCAAATCGTGCTGAATCGAGGAATCGGGGAACCACCATGCTGAGTGTCTTGATTTGGTTGCCGCTAGTAGGAGTGATACTGATCGGCTGTCTGCCTCAGGCAGTTTCTGCTAGCCGGATCCGTCAAATTGCGCTGGTTCTGACAACAGCGATACTGGTCTGGACAGGGCTACTCATCAGCCAGTTTGACATTAGCCTACCGGGGTTACAATTTCAGGAGTCACTGCCCTGGTTGGATACCTTGGGGCTGACCTACCAACTGGGAATGGATGGGCTAGCGCTGCCGTTAGTGGGGATGAGCAGTTTATTGATTTGGCTCTCTATTTACAGCAGCGATGCCAACGTGACGCGGCCTCGGCTGTATTATTGCCTGATGCTAATTTTGGCATCGGGAGTGGCCGGGGCGTTTCTCGCTCAAAATCTCCTGCTGTTCTTCCTATTTTATGAAGTAGAACTCGTCCCACTGTACTTAATTATTGCGATTTGGGGGGGGGCGCGTCGGGGCTATGCCGCCATGAAGTTCCTCATTTACACAGCGGTCTCAGGCATTCTAATTTTGGCCGCATTTTTTGGTCTGGCGTTGCTGAGCGGCACGTTTAGCTTCGACTATGACGTGGTCAAGCACCAGACGCTGCCGCTGGGCACACAAGTAGTGCTGCTGGTGGTGCTGCTGATTGGCTTTGGCATTAAGATCCCAATTGTGCCACTGCATACATGGCTCCCCGATACGCATGTAGAAGCGCCCACACCAGTCTCTGTCCTGCTCGCGGGCGTGTTGCTTAAGCTGGGTACCTATGGGCTGCTGCGATTTGGCCTAGGGCTATTTCCCGATGCGTGGCAGATTTTAGCCCCAGGATTGGCGGTGTTGGCGGTCATAAATGTGCTGTATGGCTCGTTTGTGGCGATCGCCCAAACCGACATGAAAAAAATTGTCGCCTACAGTTCGGTGGGGCACATGGGCTATATTTTGCTGGCGATCGCCGTCGCATCTCCTCTGAGTATTGCCGGGGCGATCGCCCAAATGGTCAGCCATGGACTGATTTCGGGTCTGCTGTTTTTCTTAGTCGGTGTCGTTTATGCCAAAACGGGCACCCGCGATGTCACCGTGCTGCGGGGATTGCTCAACCCAGAGCGAGGCTTGCCGCTGATTGGGACGTTGATGATAGCAGCTGCCATGGCCAGCGCTGGCATTCCTGGCATGGTGGGCTTTGTTGCCGAGTTTATTGTTTACCGCAGCAGCATCTTAGCCTTTCCCATCCCTACCCTACTGTGCATGATTGGCACAGCTTTAACTGCCGTATATTTCTTGAACCTGATCAATCGCGTCTTCTTCGGTCGCCTCTCCGATCCAGTCTCTAACCTCCCGGCTATTTACTGGAAAGACCGCATTCCGTCCATCGTTATTCTTGCCCTAGTGATTACCCTGGGTCTCCAGCCCAACTGGATACTGCGCTGGAGTGAACGCACCTCGTTGGCATTGGGCAGCTTAGCCAGTAGACACAGCACTGCCTCGCTGGTTCAAAGCCGATTGGCTGTTCAGACCAGATTGACAGAAATTTTGCGATCGCCCACCCTCTAATTCTTCCTCACCCCCTATGGTCGCCACGTCTAGACCCACTGCCCATCCTCTCTCTACCCTAGTAGCCCGACTAGAAACGGGCGGAGCGCTGCTGCCAGAAACACCCGACAACCTGCTCGAAGTGGTCGGCGTGCTCAAGAGCTATAGCATCGTGTTGGATGCTTACTGGCAAAACCTCACCTATATTGCCAATCATCAGTTCCTGGTATTGTTTCCGGTGTTTAAGTATTTTAATGGCGAGGTGACGCTGCCAAAACTACTGCGCCACTGGGGACACGATCGAATCAACTACGAATTTGCTGAATATTGTATGAAAGCGATGTTCTGGCATGGCGGCGGTGGGTTGGATACCTATCTAGATTCACCAGAATTTTTGACCCGCGCCAGAGCCGCCATTCGGGCAAAGCTCCAGCCAAATTTGCCGATGCGCGGCATCAACCGCCTGTTTCCCGATTTTCTGCCAGAGCAGGTGCGCGTCATGGCCTACTACAGTGCTCTGGGGCAATTTTGGCGAGTGATGAGCCACATGTTTTTGGAACTGTCAGATCTGTACGACCAGGGCAAAATTAGGGCGATCGCCGACGTCGTTGCCCACATCCAGCAGCGGTTAGTCGATGCGGCTAGTTTGCCAATTACCTACGCCGTCACCATTCACGGCCAGGGTTACGACATCATTCCTAAAACAGCAGGGCTAACCTTTTTAGCAGATACAGCGGTGCCTTACATCGAAGCCGTATTTTTGCG
>JAYUYI010000510.1:0-3668 GCA_043752545.1 Thermoleptolyngbya sp. | reverse complement strand
CCTCTAGACCCAAAATGCCGCCCATGTCTTTGGCCTCCACCCAGAGGCTAGAGAAGCCAAACAGGTCGGGGATAATTAGCAGGTGGGCAAAGGTTTGGCCGTATTGCTCCAAAATTTGCAGCAGGCGATCGCGTGATACCCCCGGCATTGCCACAATCGCGTAGGGAATCTTGCGCGCCTTGGCCAGCACTGGGGCTAGCTCCACTCCGCCCAAAACCGGCACATTGTGCAAAGAACCATGCTTCTCAGGATTGTCGTCGAGTACCACCACGGGCTTTAGGCCAATTCGCGGGCGCTGCTGCAATGTGCGCACCACCATCTCCCCTGTTTTGCCCGCCCCCAGCACCATCACCGGGTAGCCCCACCAGCGCTTCTGGGCGAAAAAATAGCGGGTTAAGGCACGTCCGGCTAGCACCAACCCAATCGAGAGCAGCCAAGCTAGCAAAAAGATGCCCCTGGAATACACCTCTCCTTCGCGCCGCAGAAAAATAGTCGAACCCAGCACAAAATAGACCAGGCTGGTCGAAACCGTGACCCAGCGCAGTTCATCGACCGGACTAATCGCCACGCCGGGATATAGTCCCACCGCCGCATAGGCCACGGTAAATAAACCCATTAGCGGCAGCAGTTGCCAATAGAGCGGTAGCTGAAATTGTCCATCTAGAATAAACCGGACGTAGACGCTGATCAGTGCCGCCACTCCTAGCCCCAGCAAATCTGAGCCGACCATCATCGCAAAGGTCGGAAAGGTGCGCGTAGAAACACTTAGCGCTGAAATAGCGGGGCCTAACGTGCGGTTAAGTTGCATTAGCAATCCATCACTCCTCACGCTAATACTTTAGGCGATCGCTTGCCTAAATTTTGCGTATTTTTGCTCAATTAACCGCGAAAACTCCTGTTGAAACCGCTCGGCGCTAAACCGTTCGGCCTGGTGGCGAAGTTCGTGAGGATGCGCCGGACAGGCTCCTGCGGCAAACGCCCGGACAGCCTCGGCCAAGCTCTCCACGCTCTGTTCGGGAAACAACAGCCCCGTTTTGCCAGGAATCACCGTCTCAGTGGCTCCGCCTCTGCCATAGGCAATCACGGGTGCTCCAGCGGCCTGCGCCTCGACCATGGCAATGCCAAAGTCTTCTTCGGCAGGATACACAAACGCCTTGCATCGCTGCATGTGGTCTACGACGACAGCATCGGGTTGCCGCCCCAACAGCTGTACGCAGGCACCTGCCAGCAGTTTAACGCGCTCAAACTCTGTCCCGTCGCCAATCACCACCAGCGGCAAGCCCAGCTGCGAAAACGCTGTCACGGCCAAATCCACCCGTTTGTAGGGCACAAAGCGCGACAGCAGCAAGTAAAAATCGTCTCGCGGCTGATCGGGAGAAAATCGCTCGACGGCGACAGGCGGATAGATCACATCGGCGCGGCGTCGGTAGGTTTTCCAAATGCGGCGAGCGACAAACCGAGAATTGGCAACGAAGTGATCAACCCGGTTGGCGGTGGCCAAATCCCACAGCCGCAGGTAGTGCAGAATCACTTGGGCGGCGATCGCTCCCACCCCCCGACTCAGCCCACCGTCCTTCAAATACTGCTGCTGCATTTCCCAGGCATAGCGCATCGGTGTATGCACATAGCTAATATGCAGCTGATCGGCTCGCGTAATCACCCCCTTTGCTACTGCATGGTTGCTGGAGAGAATCAAGTCATAGTCAGATAAGTCAAACTGCTCGATCGCCAGCGGCATCAGCGGCAGGTATTGGCGAAAGTGATGCTGGGCAAACGGCAACTTTTGCAAAAACGACGTCTGTACCGGGCGATTTTGGATAAAAAACCGCAGGTCTGCGGCCAAAAAATCGACCAAACTGTACAAATCTGCTTGAGGAAACAGCTGTAGCATCTGTTCACACACTCGCTCAGAACCCGCATAGGTTACTAGCCACTCATGCACCACGGCAGTTTTCATAGGGTTACTATCCGGCTCGATGGCTGCAAGAACCGGATAAAATTGATGGCTGCCGAGCTGCTTGAGCCTTTAGAGCAGGGGCGCTTTTGTCTACCGCTACAAACCATTTCATCCGTAGTTCTACTAAGTCTTGGAGCATAAATCCTGGGGCACATAGCCTGACTAGACGATCTAAATCAAGCGTCAAATCCTAATCATAGTCAGCTCTTGGGATGATGCGTGAGAAAAGGCGCGAGGCGATCGCCTTGCGCCCCCTTTGTCAGATGTTTTGCATCGTGCCAGAGTAGAGTATCATCGTGCTTTGAGCTGTTGTTTGCTCTAACGCTACCCAGCAGCAGCAAAAAAATGGGTTGGTTGAGGGGTCGCTATATCGGTCAGCGCAGTGGGCGATCGCGCTAGATTGGGAGACAATCATTTGGTAGACGATCATCATGTGGTGTGGGAAGAGTTAGGAGCCGCTAAACAAGAACCATGAAACGACTGAAGGACTTCTCGTATCACAGAAACTTAGAAAACTATAGGGATCTGCTGCTGGTTCTGCTCCAAAAAGAAGTCAAGGTTCGCTACAAAAGCAAAGTGCTGGGCTATTTGTGGTCGATCGCCAGCCCCCTAGCCTTTGCCTTTGTTTACTATATTGCCTTCAGCGGCATCCTCCGCGTTAAGGTTGAGGGCTACCCGCTGATTTTGATGTCGGGTCTGTTCCCTTGGCAGTGGTTTGGCAACTCGGTCGGTACAGCACCTAAGCTATTCCTCAACAACTCAACCATTATTAAAAAGGTTAATTTTCCTAGGAACATCATACCGCTGGCAACGGTAATGAATCACATGCTTCACTTTGTGCTCTCGTTGCCTGTAATTGTATTGTTCATGATGGTTTATCACAAGCCGGTTTCAATTTCATGGCTGTATGGAATGCCGATGATGATCTTGATTCAGCTGGTGACGGTCTATGGAATCAGCCTAATTTTGGCATCTCTTAACCTGTTTTTGAGAGATATTGAGCGGCTCACCCAAATTGTGATGACGTTTGCATTTTATTTCACGCCAATTATTTTTACGCTGGATATGATTCCAGAAGAATATCGCTACTTAATTCCATTTAATCCAGCTGCCCCGCTCATGATTAATTGGCGACATTTGATTTTAGATGGCACGGTCGATTTTTATTATCTTGGGATTAGCATTGCTTACGCGATCGCCTTTTTGCTCTTAGGTACGGCGGTCTACAAAAAGCTTTCTTGGAAGTTTGCGGAAGTGGTATGAGAGAGTCTGTTGTTACCTTTCAAAATGTCTATAAATCTTATCCGTTCTATCATCACGTCCGGGGTGTTAAAAACTTCCTATTTGATTTTCCTCGCAATCTAAATAAAATCCAAAATCAGCAGTATGAAGCGCTGCGGGATATCAATTTCGAGATTTACCGGGGTGAAAAATTTGGCATTATTGGGCACAATGGCGCTGGCAAAAGTACCACGCTGGGATTAATTGCTGGCGTGCTAAAACCCAACAAAGGACGCGTCATCGTGCGCGGTAGAATTTCGCCTTTGCTGGCGCTAGGAGCCGGGTTCCACCCCGAGCTAAGCGGTAAAGAAAATATCGTCCTCAACGGCGTGTTGATGGGGCTAACCCGACGCGAAGTCCAGCGAAAGATGGATGAAATTATTCAATTTGCCGAGCTAGATGATTTCATCGACCAGCAGATTCGGGTCTA
>JAYUYI010000509.1:0-3671 GCA_043752545.1 Thermoleptolyngbya sp. | reverse complement strand
TGGAAAAGCATCGTAACAAAGAGTAGAAACCTCTACATGGAACTCTCTCTATGCTGATGCCAAATCCCGTCTTTTCTGTGGTTCTATTTTTGTTGCCGATACTCTCATCCCCCATGTCTGAGGTAGAACCTCAATTGACGTCTGCCACTCCTAACAGGCTTCAGCGGGTGGGGTCGCAAGCTCACCCAGCTCCAGACAATGGTGAATATTTTCACCGGGGCAGTGGACGCTGTGAAGCCCTGCAGTGTGTTTAAAAGGTCAGAGCCTCTTAGGACTCTTTTAAACGGACTCTCTTAAACGGACTCTCTTAAACCAAGTGCACAATCTAATGCCATCTGTTAGATTCAATACACTAACTGTGTAAGCAAGAGCTTGAATGAGAACCCCAGATTATACTGAAAGGATTTGCTCAGAATCCCTAAATATAGTTTAATCTAGGAGTATTTTAGTAAAAGTCTCGCCACAGCCCCATATGTGTCGCTTTTACTCTGGATTGCTTTATTGTACTTAATGCTACGCAGCTCTTCTTGAAATGACTAACGATTTAGATCTGATCAAACGCCTGAGTCCCAGTGCAATGGATCAGATCATGCTTTATCTGGCGTTTAGTGCGATGCGAACGGGCGGGCATCGACATGGTGCATTTTTAGACGCTGCCGCTACGGCTGCTAAATGCGCCATCTATATGACCTATTTAGAGCAAGATCAAAACCTGCGAATGACTGGGCACCTACATCATATTGAGCCAAAGCGCGTCAAAGTGATTGTAGAAGAAGTGCGACAAGCACTGACAGAGGGTAAACTCCTGAAAATGCTTGGCTCCCAAGAGCCACGGTATTTGATTCAGTTACCCTACGTATGGATGGAACAATATCCATGGCAGCCAGGGCGATCGCGCATTTCTGGCAACAGCCTTACCATGGACGAGAAGCGGCAAATTGAAGATAAACTTCCTCCTAATCTTCCAGATGCCCAGCTAATTAACTCGTTCCAGTTCATGGACATTATCGAGTTTTTGCACAGCCGCTCTCAAGAAGATCTCCCTGAAGAGCGCAGGTTGCCAATGAGCGAAGCTCTAGCAGAACATATCAAACGCCGACTTCTCTACTCTGGCACAGTAACGCGAATTGACTCGCCATGGGGTATGCCGTTTTATGTCCTCACCCGTGCTTTTTATTCACCTGCTGATGAGGAAGAACGCACCTACATTATTGTGGAAGATACTGCCCGCTATTTCCGCTTAATGCGAGATTGGGCAGATCATCAACCTAAGGTGTTGCGTATTTTGGAAGAACTAGATATTTCAGAAGATCGAATAGGAGCCGCATTGACGGAGCTAGACGAGGTATTGCGGGCTTGGGCCGATCGCTATCACCAAGATGGTGGCCAATCGTTTGTAGTGCAAATGGCAGTGGGGCCAAAGGACGATTAGGGGGTTGGGTAAAAGGTTGGATGTCTGGTTTGAGCGGTTGAGTCGGCCTAGGGGGTGCGGTTTGGTGCAGTTGACCCTGCAAATTACCCTGATCACCGTAGGCGTGGCGATCGCTCTTTCCCCTGATCCTGCCCGGAGCTATCGGCTGTCTCCGGTGGAGTCTACTGCCCTCAGCTTGCCCGAGTCTGCGTTTCTGGCTCATGCAGAGCTACCCTTTCTGTCGCCCGCCCCGACCCTGTTTATTCCCAGATTCTCCTCGTTCAACAGCCAACCTCTCGATCTCCAGATCCGCCTTTACAACCATTATCTGACGGTAAACGGCGCACCCGACGTGCTAATTGTCGGCAGTTCCCGAGCCTTGCAAGGGGTTGATCCCGGTGTGCTGCAGCAACGTTTGGCCGCGCGCGGGTATCCCAACTTGCGAATTTACAACTTCAGCATCAATGGAGCCACCGCTCGTGTGGTCGAGCTGATGCTCCGGCAGATCCTCCCCCCCGATCAAGCTCCTCGCGTTCTGATTTGGGCCGATGGGTCACGGGCGTTTAATAGTGCCAAACTCGACGTCACCTACAACGGCATCATTACCTCGGCTGGGTATGCTCAACTCAGACAGGGTCGCCGTCCCATCCAGCCTCTATTACCAGGGGTTCTGCCGACTCCACCCCCTGCAATTTGTATTGATTCGCCGATCGCGCCCACGGCTCAACCATCATCTTTGATCCTGGCGTTGAGCCAAGATCCTCTGGCTCCGGCTAATCTGAGCCATGATCAGTCTCTTTGGGCCGCCCCTGCTTCTGCTTGCTCTCCTTTTTTAGAGTCAACGACGGCCATTCCCGCTCCGTTGCCTTGGCGCTATGGGTTGCCCGTTATCGAACCATCGCCGCCGTTACCAATCACTGCTAATGGCTTTCAATTCATCTCGACTCGGTTTGATCCTGCTACCTATTATCAACAGTTTCCTAGGGTGTCAGGGCAATATGACGATAATTATGTGCCCTTTCGACTCGCGGGCGAGCAGGCCACGGCAACAGTAGCGATCGCTCGCTTTGCCCAGCGCCACCGGATTCCACTGATATTTGTAAACTTGCCTCTTACTCGCGAGTACCTCGATCCAGTGCGGCAACGCTACGAGCAGCAGTTTCGTCACTATATGCAGCAGTTGGCCAGTCAGCAAACGTTCCTCTTTCACGATCTCAGCCAACAATGGCCAACACAGAACGAATATTTTGCTGATCCTAGCCACTTAAATGGACAAGGCGCTCGGGCTGTGAGTGCTGAGCTAGCCAATGATGCGAGGATTCCTTGGGCTACTCTATTGCGTTAGTTCAGACCAATCAGCCTGCCATTCTGTGCATTTCCAAAGCGGTTTGGCAAAATAAAAAATTGCCTAATCCGCTCTAGTATCAGAGCAAATTAGGCAATCCTACACATGTAATCAACAATAGAGTTCAAAGCTGCTTTGCCACCTGCGCGAGCGAGTAGGGCAAAAGCTCTGAACTAAACCCAATGCAGCGGTCTATTCTTCTTCAAAAAACTCGCCATCGAGCTGTTTGAGGCGAATATGTTTTCGACCCAAAGAAATCTCAAACTCATCACCGGGCTTCAAGTTCATCTGCTTGGTATAAGCTGAACCAATCAAGAGATTGCCATTTGACTGAACTGTAATTCGGTAGCTAGCGCTACGGCCACCACGCCCATTGCTGCTTGCCTTGCCGTCTAATTCGATGCCTTCAGCATCAATTAGCGCGTTCAAGAACTTCATCATATTGACTCGCTCTACACCGTTCTTGGTCACGGTGTAATAGCCACATTCTCGCGCCTTTTCCTCTTTGTTGAGGTTCTCGAGCTGCTTAACCTTAACCAGGAGAGCTTCCCCAAGCAAGGGTTCAATTTTTTTCTTTTTAATCATTAACTTAACTCTAAGGCCATCAATTAAAGTCTATTCGCTACCAGTCTAAGAGTGGGATTCGAGGTTAACCTGGCTAAAACCTAGCTAACAGTTGCCCAGAAACTTTTTCCACAGCTTAAAAGCAGCTTGTAGAATTATATTACACTGGGTTAGCAAAAATTTTCTACATTTTTTCTATTAGAATCTAGCCTTTTTATCAGTTTTGCTCGGCGATATTGACCTCAGCGTCAATGATTCCTCTATGGACTTGGGAGACAGCCGATGATTTCAACAGCTACAGTCAATCTTGTAAGCCTAAATGAGTTGCGGCAGGAAGATGCCCTAAGACCG
>JAYUYI010000508.1:0-8939 GCA_043752545.1 Thermoleptolyngbya sp. | reverse complement strand
CTGCCCACTGACCGACTGGGAATACTAAAAAAGAACGGATTGCAGAGGCAATGGCGACGGCAAAAATGCCCCACCGGAACGAGATAGCAAATCCAAGTAAGTTGAGAATTACATTTAAGACATTTAACATCAACCACCACGATGGCTTACCCATTGACACAAAAACAGAGCCTTGGAAAAACGTCACAGCACGCGCAATCCCAACAAATGACAACGCCTGCATAATCGGAATAGACGGTAACCACTTTTCCCCAAATAAGAAAGTAACAAGCTGTGGGGCCAGCACGGCTACACCCAAAAATGTAGGAAATGCGATCGTGCAGGTTAATTGGGTTACCGTATAAAGCGCATGACGAAAACGTTCAGGCTCGTTTTGTAGTCTTGAGAAAGTAGACAATGATACGTCGCGACTGGTGTTGATTAGCAACTCTGTCATTACATTCAGCACTTTGGACGCAACACTGTAATAGCCTAAAGCCCCTGCCCCCAAAAAATATCCCACTAAAAAATCATTAAATCGGTTATTGAAAAAACTGAGGAAATTAAACCCCATAATGTAACTGCCAACCCCAAACAGATCTCGAAAATGCCGCTTAGAAACTTTTAATCCAGGACGCCAATCACTACAGACCCATAGTGTTAAGGTGCCAACGGCTTCAAAAACGAACTGTTGAGCCACTAAACTCCATACCCCAAAACCGAGAAATGCCAGGAGTACGCCAACGCCTCCCCCCGTAAATGTGCCCAGAATTCTCCGAATGGCGATCGCCTTATAATTAAACCGTCGCTCTAGGATGGCCTGTTGGACTCGGGCCAGCGACGTAATGATCAACATCAGCGAAAAGCATCGAATAATGGGGGCTAAAGCAACTTGGCCCAATAGCCCAGCTACCCAACTGGCAGAGAATACCCCCGCGATTGCTAAGAGGATGCCACTGGACAGCGTCAGCCAAAAGGCAGTATTTAAGTGTTCTGGTTCTAAGTCCTGACGCTGAATGATGGCTTGACTAAATCCCTGCTCCAAAATTAACTGCATGAAGGTGAGGAAGACATTGGCCAATGCCACCAGGCCAAAGGCTTCTGGCGTTAAGAAACGCGCGAGCAAAAAGAAAACGATCAAAGACCCGATCTGACTACCACCACTCTGAATAGCAGACCAGGCAGCTCCCTTAACTGCTTTTTGTTTAATACTCATTCAATTTAATATTCATCTAACAATGCCACCCATATTTAATCCAATACTTCTCGCTTAAGCGTTAGATGGGCCGCACGGAGCCTGACTCACTTGACCCCATTGAAGTGGAATCTAATCAGCGGCGCGATTTTCCACCACATTTAAGCCGAATTTTTTCTAGTGCAGTGACATATTTCATCAAAATAACAAGCCCTAAAACTTTCAATTTCTGATCTAAGGAGTGCAATCGGCTATCCTGTATTGTGTTTGCAACGGTTTTGCCAAGATGGAATATTAGATCATCTGCTAGTAATCTGAGAAACCTTTTGTTTTGCCTCCAGATTGAGCGTTCTTGCTTAACATGCAAATCATAAGACCCTCCCGCTAACCGAATGGCTCGGTTCAGCAATTCTTTAAAGGAATGTCGGGCTGGATGCCCAACACAAGCATCATCTGCATAAATTTGCTCATATCCAGAGGCAAAAACCCGCTTCCCCCATTCCAAGTCAGCATGGGATTTAATCTCACCTTTAAATATGCCTACCTGATCAATCACTCGTTTCCAGGTAAAGACATTGGCCGTTAATCCAGCTCTACGTTTTTCCAGAAATTCTTGTTGGGGAAATCCCATGATTATCCCGTCGTAAAATTCAATAGCACTGATGTGTGCAGGGTCTTGAAAGAAAATATCAATTCTGCCTGCGACTAAACCACATTTTGGGTTGTTCAATAAGTGGTTTACCCCTTTTTCTAACCACGTACAGGTCGGAACGCAGTCTGAATCGGTAAAGGCGATAATCTCACCGGTGGCGATCGCAATGCCTTTATTCCGCGCTGTGTAAGAACCTGAAGTTAATTCTTGAGTGATCACTGCATGGTTAAATGTAGCAGCGATCGCCGCAATGTTGCTGGATGGATCAGAGCCGTTATCAACCACAATTACTTCAAAGCGATCGCCCCGATAGGTTTGTTGCTCCAAAGCAGTTAAACAAAGTTTCAGGTGTTCAGCAGTGTTGTAGACCGGAACAATCACGGAGACAAAGGGCGCAATCACTTTAGCCTTTAAAGTTGGATGAAGGGTAGTACTAAGTAGGTAAGGCTAGTTGGAACTTCCTAGCAGCCTAAAGTTCATTGATTCACTGTCATGTGTGAGATCCAATTATCTGTCCACGAGAGAACTCACAGTGCTGATTGTTTCGTTGGTGGCTTGGCTATGTAGCTGCAAATGCATGAAAAAAACCAGGATACTTTAGGTCTGCGATGTTAGTCATAAGTTCTGAAAGCCCTATATACAAGAAGTTATACCCGTCTTTACTTAAATAAAACTACTGAATGAAGTTGTTCTGGGTAAGAGTACATCATTCATTAAGTGCCATATAAAATAAAACCCCAAAACTCTGTATTACCCATTGCACGGAAAACATAAGGGTTTAAAGTATGGGTTTTGCTTCGGTTAAGCTAATTAGCTGCTGACGACTCCATAAAGAGGGATAAGAGCTATCCTGCGAGATTATTGCATCCTCACACGCATCATCCTATAGGTTTATAGTAGGACTAGATCCTACTCAATCTCGGTCAGTACCCGCCATCAAGACCCACCGTTCTTATCCAAAAATTCATGCTCCGATGTAGAAAAGGCGTAGAACTACAAATTTTCCTGTTAACAACCTTTACAGTCAGTAAAAATCAGATCAGTCCAGAATATTGATCACCAGCACTTGTTCTCAGGCTCTGCCTGGAAATACTACTACAGTGGCGCTGCCTCTCAATTGCAGGAGGCAGAGCCTGGTTGATTGACAAAAGTTGGATTTAAGAGCCTGATTTTCTTGCTATGCCTGCGTTTAGAGCCACTACTCCAGCGCATAAACAAAGGTAATGCCAACCTAATTCAGCCGTGAGCATTCTCACTAGGTCGGAATGGATAAAGCCACAGTCAGCCAAAAGCACTACTCGTTTGCCGCTCGGTAATCTTCTGAGCGCCCGTTGGCTCATCTGCTGATATTTCTCAAATGAGACGCTGGCACTGCGATGCTCTAGGACTCGCCACCCGACAGGCAAGGCTCGTCCCCGATACACCACGTACAGGCGCACCAAACAGTAGCCCTCCCAAAACAGTGAGGTATTGAGGGCTAAGAAAGATTTATTTGTCTTTCCAATTTGTTTTTGGTTTAACCACAAATGCATAAAGGTGACCTAAAAAACATGGCTTATCCCCCTTCTGAGAAACAATTTAGATCGTCTCTTAGAAAAGGGATAAGCCATGTTCAGCGCTAGGGCTTGAGTACAATCTTAATGCAGCTATCTTTCTTGTCCTTAAAGATTTGGTAGCCATGGGGAGCTTCGTCTAAGGACATGCGATGCGAGATCACAAATGTAGGATCGATCTTGCCGTCTTGAACGTGATTTAGCAGCGTATGCAAATACTTATGAACATGAGTTTGCCCTGTTTTCATGGTCAAACCCTTATTCATAAATGCACCCATCGGCATTTTATCGACAAAGCCTGTATAGACACCCGGAACAGAGACCGTACCGCCTTTACGACAAGCCACGATCGCCTGACGCAATACATTGGGGCGATCGGTTTCCATCCCCACCTTTTGCATTGCCTGATCGTAAAACCCTTCTAGACCCATGCCATGCGCTTCCATCCCCACCGCATCCATGACGGCGTCGGGGCCACGGCCACCTGTCATTTCCTTTAAAGCGTCACCTACTTCGATCTCTTCAAAATTGAGGATTTCTGCGCCGCCGTCTTTTGCCATCTGCAACCGTTCGGGGACGCGATCGATCGCAATCACTCGATCGGCACCAAGCAGGAACGCGCTTCGAATTGCAAACTGCCCGACTGGCCCACAGCCCCAAATTGCCACGGTGTCTCCGGGTTGAATTTGACAATTTTCGGCTGCCATATAGCCTGTAGGAAAGATGTCAGTCAAAAATACGACTTGCTCATCGGTCAGCCCATCGGGGATTTTGAACAACCCAACGTCAGCAAACGGCACTCGGGCATATTCTGCCTGCCCCCCTGCATAACCCCCGGTCATGTGAGAATAGCCAAACAGACCCGACGGGGAGTGCCCCATGACTTTTTCCACCATCCAGGCATTGGGATTGGAGTTATCGCACAGTGACGATAGTTCACGGTTGCAGAAAAAACACGAGCCACAGGAGATGGTAAATGGCACAACAACGCGATCGCCAATTTGCACATTCTTGACAGCACTGCCCAGTTCTACCACCTCGCCCATAAATTCATGACCGAGGATGTCACCCTTTTTCATGGTGGGGTTGTAGCCATCATACAAATGCAAATCGGAGCCACAAATGGCGGTGGCAGTAACTTTGATAATGGCATCACGCGGGTTCAGAATTTTGGGATCAGGGACTGTTTCAACCTGAATGTTATGAGTCCCTTGCCAGCAAACTGCTTTCATAATGATTTGTCCTTAGTGTGGGATGGTGAGGGATAAGTGGTGGGTTGCAAGTTTTGAGTTGACCGCCTAATTCAAAACTCAAAATTCAGACCTGATTGAATTCTGATTCTTTAATGATGGCCAGTGGGCTGGCCTTCAGTCGTGGCAATTTCACCTGTTTCCATTAGCATTTTGAAGCGGCTTAAATCATCGCCAATTTGTTGCTCTGGCTCTTCACCAAATAGCTTAGCGATCGCTACCGTCAGGCCGCCGCCGGGGGGGCTGTATTCGATTACGACTTTTACCTCAGTGCCCCGGTCTGCCCGTGCCGATTGAAACCGCACAAACCCAGAGTTATCTACATCAGCTCCCGCTACCGATGCCCAAGCAATCAGCTGATTTTCCTGATCGGTAATGATCTCTGCATCCCACTCGACGCTGGCACCTAGGGGTGCATTTGCGACCCAGCGCGATCGCCTATCATCCAGCACCGTCACCGATTTTAGGTGCTTCATAAAGGTCGGCAAGTTTTCAAAATTGCGCCAAACGCGATAGAGTTCCTCAGGGGATTTATTTTGAATGGTGACCGTTTTCTCGACTTGAATTCTCTGGTTCAGTCCAGCTGCTTCGGTGACTGTATCCTGCAGGCTTTTCTGCCCTGCGGCACCGTGGTAGGCTAGACCACCCCCTGCGATCGCCAGCAACACGCCACGTAGCGAGCGTTGACTTAGCCCTGTTAAAACTAGTGCACTTCCTGTGATCAGCGATCCCCAACGTTCGGTATCGCTCAGATTCTCAGGTTGATTATTTTTTGGATCAGTCGTGCGGTTCGATTGTAATTCCATGGGAATAACCTCCAAATGATTCTAAAGCTGTTGACGCGTTGCTGAGCCGTTTAAAACATGCGTTGCCAGTAGAGCCAAAGCTCCTAAACCTACCACCGTGCCCCACTTCGCCGCTGGATAAAAATCTAGCCAATCTGAAAAACTAGGAATTGTCTCATGGCCAAAGTCTCCAGTTGAGTTGTCATAGCCCTCTATGGGTTCAAACAAATTGTTAGGATCGCTCTCCAGCTTGACCGTATTGGTGTGCTGTCCTTTAACCGCTACCAAACTTAGAAGCGCATCGGTTAGCTCGGGAGAAAACTTTTGCAGCAAATCTAATACTCGCCCCACATCGCCAACGATCATGTCGCGGGTGGGATGCTCAGCAGCATGCAAAATGGCGTCCGCCACCAAGCTAGGCTGGTAGTAAGGCGGCACCCCCGTGGGCTGAACACCGAGCTTTGTCCGCGCTTTGTTGTAGAACGGAGTATTAATCACAGCAGGCATGATGTTGGTGACGCTAATCGGTACGCCTTAAATGTGGCAATGCCACCATCGCACCATACACCTGTCCCATCAGATTGACATCGATCACGCGCTGAAATTCGTCGGGAGTGACCTGCTCAAAGGGAGCAATAACGGCAGTAGCCGCTGCGTGAACCCACGTATCTAACCGTCCATAATATTCAACCGTTTTATTGGCAATTGCCTGCACTTGGTCAAATACAGAAACATCAGCAGCAACGGCGATCGCCTCTCCCCCAAGTTGAGAGATTTCCTCCACCAACGAGTCCAATCCCACCTTACTGCGGGCAGAGACTACCAGCTTTGCCCGTCGCTTGGCAAACCGGAGAGCCGTTTCTCGGCCAATTCCACTAGAGGCTCCCACGACAGCCACAACTTGTTGTTCAATTGGTTTGAGTTTCATCGTACCTAACAAATTTTGAGCACCAATTTTGAGCCAAGTTTTGAGCCAAGTTTTGAGCCACTCGTACCCTAACAATGCAATTAGCTGCGATCTTCCCTCATAAGAGAGAGGCTACGTTGAAAACTCATAAGTTAATCGTTGACGTGAATCGACGTGAATCGTTTGTATCTCTTCAGGTAGATTGAATTTTTATCTATCTGCACTGACATTAGAAGTACAAAGCAAAATGCTGATTAATTTAATAGCTGAACAGTTTAGGGGATCAGCTAGCGTTAATCAATTGAACAGTAGAGAGGCGAGATATGGCATCAGACAATCCTGACTTAGGGGAGAAGGCATTGAGCAAAGTAGTGGAAGTGGGAATTGCCAACCAGCTAGATCAAGTCGAAACCATTGATGTAGAAATTCGCACCGATCCAGGGAAGCTCTTGCAAGGAAAAGTAGACTCTGTTGCTATCTCAGGTAAAGGGTTAGTGATGAAGCAGGATTTACGCATGGAGACGATAGAAGTCATCACAGACCAAGTAGCAATCAATCCTCTCAGCGCAGTTTTTGGCAATATTGAATTGAGTCATCCTACCAATGCTTCAGCCAAGATTGTTTTGACTGAAGCCGATATTAATCGAGCCTTTAACTCTAACCATATTCAAGGCAAGCTACAGAACTTAAAAGTGAATATGGCAGGGCAGACAACACCCGTGGATATCAACCAAGTCAGGATCAACCTACCCGGTGACAACAAGTTTGTGATTAGTGCAGACTTTTTATTAGTACAGCAAAATGAACTGAAAAAACTTTCAGCTACAGCTGTTCCTCAAATTGAAGCAAATGGGCATCGCATCGGTTTAGCGGTTCTATCAGCCGAAGGAGAAGGGTTAACGGTAGAGCTAATGACCGCAATTTTCGAGCAACTCACTGCCTTATTAGATCTACGGAACTTCGACATCCCCGGCATATCGCTTCAGCTGCATCAATTAGAAGCTCAAGTCGGCAAATTGGTGATCCATGCTAGAAGTCAAATCGCCCAAATTCCTTCTAGCTAACGTCTATTACTAACTCATCAGGAGCAAACACCATGACCCAAACTCCCAACATTCCGCCGTTTATTGAAAGCGATGAGCATGAGTATCGAGATAGCGGTATTCCAAGCACAGTGGCGATCGCCGGCCATCCGCTTCATCCATTAATTGTGACATTTCCGATTGCTTTTCTCACAGGCGCATTCGCGACCGACTTGGGCTATTGGCTCACCAGTGATCCATTTTGGGCTAGAGCATCGCTGTGGCTAATTGGAGCCGGGTCTATTGCGGGTCTGGTGGCAGCCCTCACTGGAATGCTAGATTTCCTCAAAATTGACCGTGTACAAAAGCACAGAGCGAGCTGAGTTCATATGTTTGGCAATGTGGCTGCACTGGTGCTGACCTTAGTCAACTGGGTATTGCGGTGGAATAATGTTGAAGGGGCTGCGTTCCCAGTAGGTTTAATTATTTCGCTAATTGTGGCCTCTCTGTTAGGAATTACAGGCTGGTTTGGGGCTGAACTAGTCTATCGGCATAAAATTGCAGTCATTGGCCAGAGCGATCGCCACGAGCCGTAACTATTTGAGTTTTGAGTTTTGAATTAACCGACTAACTCAAAACTCAAAACTCCCTCATTCCTCACCTACCAAGGACTGCCGATGACTGTAAACGCGGCCCAATAGTACGGGTGGGAGAAATCCACAGGGTTAGCAGCCTGTAGGTCTGAAGGCAACAACGCAGCGGGAATCGTTTGGATGACAGACCTACTTTGTAGGGCAGCGCGTCCCCGCAACATGGCGATTTGGGCTTGCTGGAGCGCCTCTGCTTTAATTGATGCTGTTTTTAAATTCTGATAGAAATTAATCATTAATAGCACCGTTCCGGTATCACTCACCGACCATAAACTTGCCAGCGCAGCCTTTGCCCCAGATTCGACCGCCAACCCTGCGAAGCCTAATTCTGCATTTAGATCACCCAAAGCAGTGCGACAGGCGCTCAAGACTAATAGCTGCACAACAGGTCGGCGTAAATCTAGCTCCCGCAAATGGTTTAACTGTAGCTGGCTATTCCAGAACTGAATGTAGGAGGCATCTGCCGATCCAGGCTCAAAGGAGGCATGAGTTGCCAGATGAACAATCCCAAATGGATAGTGCGATCGCCGTGCTTTCAAGTGGTCTACGGTAAAGTCTTGATTCAGCCAAGACTCTCCGTCCCACAGACGATTGATGGCAATCAGCTCAGTGGGTACAGCAGGAAGCGGTGCGGCTTGTGGGAATTGGGAGCTGCCCATCGCCAATACTTTGGTGTCAGCTAGAGACTCGGGACGCTGATCCAACAGATTAAATGCAGGAATAATCGCAAAACTATATTTTTCAACCAAGAATTGGGTGCCATCATGCAGGGCAGCCATTGGCAAACTGCGTAATCCTCCACCCAGACAAAAAATCAAGGTATTAATCTGCTGTGCCTGTAACTCAGATTCTAACGGGGCAATAATCCATTGATAGAGCTGTTGGGCTGCGGGTAGGTAGTCGGACGGTTGAGAGGTAACGTTGACTATACCAAAACGAAACGTAT
>JAYUYI010000507.1:0-8942 GCA_043752545.1 Thermoleptolyngbya sp. | reverse complement strand
TCAAAGGGTTCTTACCCACAGAAGCCTTGCTGGCTCGCCTGCCGGGCGATGAATTTGCCATTCTGCTCAACAATATTGAAGATGTCCGCGATGCTATCCGAACCGCTGATCAGCTCCGGCAGATTCTAGCATTGCCGTTTAACTTAGACTCGCAAGAAGTTTATATCACCGTCAGCACAGGGATTGCCCTAGGGTCTACTCGCTACTCTCAGCCCGAGCATTTGCTCCAAGATGCCGACACGGCGTTGCACCGAGCTAAGTCTGCTGGCAAAAACCGCCATCAAGTGTTTGAACCCACCATGCACCATCGCATGCTGGCCAAGCTGAAGTTAGAAAACGATTTGCGCCGAGCCATTAGCCTAGAGCATCGGTCGAGTTTGGATGATCCAGAGGACGAGCGCCAAGAGCTGCTGCTCTACTATCAGCCAATTGTGCAACTCACAACGGGCAAAGTTGTCGGGTTTGAAGCTCTATGTCGCTGGCAACATCCTCGAAATGGGTTCCTCACTCCGGCTAAATTTATCACCATGGCTGAAGAAACCGGGCTAATTGTCCAACTGGGCTGGTGGATTTTGCGGCAAGCCTGTCGGCAAATGCGGCAATGGCAAACTCAATTCCCACACCTGATGCCTTTGACCATGAGCGTCAACCTATCGAGTCGGCAGTTCTCGCTACCAGACTTAACTCAACACACTCAGTCAATTTTGCATGAAACCGGATTAGACGCTGCCTACCTCAAGCTAGAGCTCACCGAAGGCACCATTATGGAAACAGGTAAAGCAGTGATCGACCTGCTGCATCAGCTGCGAGCCTTAGGCATTCAACTGGCGATCGATGACTTTGGCACGGGCTACTCGTCGTTAAACTACCTCTATCGGTTTCCAATTAATACGCTCAAGATCGATCGGTCGTTCATTATTAAAATGCATACCGACCAAGACAGTGCCGAGATAGTTCGTACTATTGTGACGCTAGCACATAATCTTGGCATGAATGTGACCGCAGAAGGGGTAGAAACGCCTGAGCAAGCTGACCAACTGCAAACCTTACTGTGTGAATATGGGCAGGGGTATTATTTTGGTAGACCGCTTGATGCCCAAGCCGCTGAACTGCTGCTAGCTCAAGAGACTTTTACGTCCGAGGTATCTAGTATGTAGTCAGCATAGACGCTAAGTTCAGTAGGCTTTGCTAGGACAACCCTCTCAAAACGGCAAAGGTAAAACACCACACTCGAAGCGTCAACTTTGGCTAACGTGATGCCGCAAGCGGGTAGTTAAGTTACGGGCAGCAATGAAGAATTCTAAGTCCAATGAGCCGAGTTGGATCATATCGCCATCTCGTAGCGATCGCCGCTCCATGGATGCTAACCGTCGCCGATTGAGCCAGGTGCCGTTGCTGCTGCCCAAATCGGCAATGTAAAAACTATTTTCACCATATTGGCCAATCATGGCATGGCAGCGTGAAATTGAACGATGACGAATGGCGATCGCGCAGTTTGAATTTCGCCCGATTGACCAAGCCAAGGCAATTGGCGTCACCTGAACCGCATCGCGAATCAAATTGGTTGATAAAAATGCCTGCTGACCGGATGTAATTGCCTGAATATAATGTGGACTCAATTGGCACCGTCTGCGTACATCTAGAAGAGGATGAGCAATCATTTTGGCCTGATCAAGACTAGAAATATCATCTGCAGGCATCGCCTTTTCAAGCAGCTCATGTTGGGCCGAGGAACGCTGTGAAGAAGTGGTTTGGTATTTCAGTGTTGACATAGTTTTCAGCTTAAAGGGTTCTAGATAAGGGAGTCTAGATGCGAATTTTCTAGGTAGGAAATACCCAAATTAAGGAAGGCTAGATCAAGGTCGGTTTGCAGCTAGTAAACGCCGCTTAACTATGGTTACTGTTTGTCATGTGTTCGCGTAGCGTGCATGTGGCACAAACGTCTCAGGTCTCCTGCGCGTAGGCTGCGCCAACACATCGGTAAGATGCCACCATGGCAGTAGATCAACTCTCGCCACCCTGTACTAGGCTGTTCCAACCCGTTGAGTCTACACAATCAACGTGAACCTCAGATCGGAAAGAGGGTCGTAGAAAGGGACAGTTTCTAGAGCTAGCATTTATGGACGAAGCGCATGAGCGATTAACACATAGCTATTGAATTTCATGTCACCCATGATCGTTCGCGTCTACTTATTTGATAGCCGAGCAGCAAGATGTTGCTAAAGTGCCACCCATGCCTAATCTATTCACCCATTTTTTGGTAGAATCCGGTGCTCTGTTGATCCGGATGGATTCAATAGCGACACGTTCAGCATCACCATCCCTGATATTTTTGTGACCTGCACCGGGTTCAACAGCCTCAATTCATGACTGTTCAAGCACACTTGAATTTTCAACTTTCCAGAGATACACCGTTGGTGACTCACCCAGATCATCCTGGTAGGGTGCACGATTCAATTCGGGCAACACAATTGACACAATTATGTGTGCATCCATTGCTAAATATTAAATTCGCTTAACCCCTAATTGACAACCACTTAGTCATCGGAATTCATTGATACTTTACAGATTGGTTCCGTAAACTAGTTTGTTTAAAACTTTATTAAAGATTTGAGCGTTTATCCGTATTTATACTTAGAGGCTTTGGATGCGTTTTTAGGGACAGGCTGTTTGTCGGTGTTTTGAATGAAGGAGGCCGCAGCTCTTGAGCGAGGTCGGTTGAAGCCTTTGACGATTTTGATAATCGAGAACAGCGATTAGGCGATTACAGCTGGCAGTTCCACGGCTAAAGCCAGTGGGTTTACACGAATTGCTATAAGATTTTTACAAGGTTTAGATGCAAGCATCTGCTTGATAGAGGCGGTGGGCAAGTTTGGGCTGGATGCAGGTGGAACGTTCCCAACCTGTACCTTGGGCGATCGCCATTTCAGCCCATTGAGCCGAGCTGCGGATTGATCTATGCCTTGTTAGATGTGTTGAAATAGTTGCTATGAAGTCTTACTTGGCTGCTGCCATACAAATGAACAGTGTACCTGACCTGGATAAAAATCTGGCTCAGGCCGAAGATTTGATTGACCTAGCCGTGCGTCAGGGCGCTGAGCTGATTGGATTACCCGAAAACTTTTCATATTTGGGTGATGAGGTCGCCAAAATGGCGCAAGCCGAGGCGATCGCCCAAGCCAGTGCCAAATTTTTGAAAACAATGGCGCAGCGGTATCAAGTCACGCTGCTAGGGGGTGGATTCCCAGTGCCCACCAGCGGCGGCAAGGTTTACAATACAGCGCTACTGATCGGGCCAGGCGGAGAAGAGCTGGCGCGGTATGAAAAGGTTCATTTGTTTGACGTCAACCTACCCGATGGCAATACCTATCAAGAATCGGAGACGGTCTTAGCCGGGGTGCAGCTGCCGTCTGTCTATCCATCGAAAGATCTAGGCCACCTAGGGCTATCGGTTTGTTACGATGTCCGCTTTCCAGAACTCTATCGCCACCTGTCGCAGATGGGGGCTGAAGTTCTATTTGTCCCAGCTGCCTTTACGGCCTATACGGGTAAAGACCACTGGCAAATTTTGCTGCAGGCTAGAGCCATCGAAAATACTTGCTATGTGATTGCACCGGCCCAGACGGGTCGGCACAACACGCGCCGGCAATCGCATGGCCACGCCATGATTATTGACCCGTGGGGCATTATCTTGGCAGAGGTAGAGGATAAGCCAGGGGTGGCGATCGCCTCAATTGAACCATCGCGATTAGATCAGGTGCGCCGTCAAATGCCCTCTCTACATCACCGTGTTTTTGTGTAGCTAAGTTTTTGTAGAGCTAAACGGATGGGGGAGCAAAAAATGTCTAGATTTATTGAACTACTCGGTTGAAATCCATACCGCATTTTGCGGAGAACCCTGTAGAGTGTACAGGACGAGTGTTGTTGAATGCATGGTTGCTTTGATAACGGCGATCGCCTTCCCCTTCCCGGCGATTCAATCAATTTCTGCGCTCAGCAAAATTTTTCTGCTTGCGGTTGAACCTGCTGCAGACGAAGCACCTTTGGTGCTAGCAGGTGTGCTCCTGAGTTTGATTGTGGTTTACCTAGCGGCAAAAATCGGCGGAGAATTCTGCGTCCGAATTAATTTGCCCTCCGTACTAGGAGAATTAGTTGGTGGCGTGGTCGTGGGAGTTTCGGCTCTCAACCTACTCGTGTTTCCCGGCGGAGAGACAACCGCCGCCAATTCCTTAATCATTCAATTTCTCCAAACGACTGCTGGGTTAAGTCCAGAATCGGCTCTAGGCGTTTTTCAAGCTGAAAGCGAAGTCATTTCTGTTTTGTCAGAAATTGGGGTCATCATTCTGTTGTTTGAGATTGGCTTAGAGTCAAATTTAAAAGAATTGCTGCGAGTCGGACCACAGGCTGCGGTCGTCGCCGTAGTGGGGGTAGCAGTTCCCTTTGTGGCTGGAACTGTTGGGCTAATTGGCTTGTTCGGCGTTCCTACAATCCCGGCTGTCTTTGCTGGCGCGGCGCTGACGGCCACCAGCATTGGCATTACAGCCAAAGTATTAGCAGAGCTGCAGCGCCTCAGCTCCGCCGAAGGGCAAATTATCATTGGAGCTGCCGTGCTCGATGATGTTTTGGGCATTATTGTGCTGGCCGTGGTGGCTAGCTTGGCCAAAACTGGAGAAATTGAGGTTAGCAACGTCATTTACTTGATCGTTAGCGCCGCCGTCTTTTTAGTCGGTTCTATTCTTCTGGGTCGCTTGTTGAGCCCATACTTTGTGGCGTTGGTCAATCGACTGCAAACGCGCGGGCAGCTGCTAATTTCTTCCCTCATTTTCACCTTTACGCTAGCCTACATCGGGGATGTAATTCATCTAGAGGCGATTTTAGGCGCGTTTGCCGCTGGCTTAATTTTGGCAGAAACCGAAAAGCGCAGTGAATTAGAAGAACAGGTGCTGCCCATTGCCGACATGCTAGTGCCCATTTTCTTTGTGGTGGTGGGTGCCCGCACCGACGTCAGCGTACTAAATCCGATTAATCCTGATAACCGCGAAGGACTAATTATTGCAGCATTCCTGATGGTGGTCGCTTTCTTTGGGAAGTTAGTCACAGGTCTGGCGGTGTTTGGCAAGCCCAATATTAACCGACTGGCCATTGGCGTGGGTATGATTCCCCGAGGAGAGGTAGGACTGGTGTTTGTGGCAGTTGGTTCTGCGACTGGAGTGCTCTCTAAAGCATTGGAGGCCGCCATTATCGTGATGGTGATTCTAACCACGTTTGTCGCTCCAGCCTTGCTGCGAGTTGTGTTTAAAGACGATCCGCAGGAGTTATCGGTCATAGCCTCGGTAGAGGCTGATGCCGTGACCGATGCCGTGACCGATGCAGTGCCTGATTTAGGTCAGGCAAATGCAGCCAGCGCAGAGCTAGATCCAACGCAGAGTTAGACCCGGTCGATGACCAACGTTTAACTCTAAGAGCAGCCGTGGCGATCGCGACGGCGGCGCGATGTTTCGGTTTGTTTGCTAGAGGTAACTTATCGCCAGCATCCCAGAAACTTCTGCTCGGCTCCCTGCGTCCACTCTTTACAGCTACATGGCTGTCGCCAATGTCGCCAAGGGGCTGAGGCCAACCTAAGGTTAAAGCTTGAGCAGCTTAAAGCTGAAGCAGGACAACTTCTTTATACTCCGCATCAAGCCCTGAGTGCTTGATACGGGGATCTAGCTTCATGTCTTGAACAAGAATAGGTAGGATGTGAGGTGGTACGCTGTGCCTATCGACACAACCTATCGGATTCTGTGCCATTGAACAAGGCTGTGCAGTGGAGCATTGACCATTGCCACGGTGGTTACAAGGGTGGCAGCAGCTTCCCGCTTACATCTGGTGCGGTAGTCGCAGAGACCTCCATCTCAGGATCAGTGATTTGCTCAAGCCGATCATCGATGCTGTTGATCGGGTTCTAGGGGTTAAGACTCCAACCCTGTCGTTTTAAGAGGTTCACTGTGAGATTTCATTGGTTGTTGTCCAGTGTTTTGGGCATTACAGGTTCTCTACTCATTGGGGCGATCGCCGAAGCGGGGACACTCGAGTCGTGGCGGTTTAATGCCAACGAAAATCGTCTGGTATTCACTACCGATGATGGGGTTCAGCCTGTAGCGCAGATGCTGTCAGGCCCCACTCGTGTGGTGATTGACCTGCCTGGTATCAGCCTCGGCAGGTCTACCCTGCGACAAACGGTAGGCGGTGGGATTCGAGAAGTTCGAGTCGGGCAGTTTGACGGGCAAACTACCCGCATTGTGATTGAACTTGACCCGGGCCATACGCTAGATCCTCAACAAATCTTGGTGCGCGGTGCAACGCCTACTAGCTGGTCGGTGCAGTTGCCAGCTGCCCAGCGAGTGGCGAATACGCCCTCACCACAGCCCAACCCGCCCAATAACCCCTCCCCCCCCGTGGCTGGAGTGGCTCAGCTGAATAGCGTGCAGGTCACGAGTGATGGCTTTTTCCTCGCC
The DNA here is from genome assembly GCA_043752545.1 of Thermoleptolyngbya sp. Lineage (GTDB taxonomy): Bacteria > Cyanobacteriota > Cyanobacteriia > Elainellales > Elainellaceae > CASBQJ01. The sequence goes on along the minus strand of JAYUYI010000507.1, from coordinate 2,445 downwards.
ACCAGCGGTGGATCCCCGAGGCTAGAGCTAGAACGCACCCGCGATCGCAATCAAATTCGCTTTCAGCTGTCTAACACGCTGCTTTCCCCTCAGCTCACGCCGCGCGACATTCCAGTTAACCGCGATGGTGTAGACCGATTAGAGATTTCTCAAACCCAGTCTTCGCCCCCAGTCGCACGGGTTACACTCCATTTGACTGGGGGTCGTCGGGCAGAGCGCGATCGCCGTGGCTGGCAAGCCAGTATCAGTAGTTTTGGCGGCATTGTACTGCTGCCCAGCCTCAATGCCGATAGCCGAGTCACCAATACTCCCCCCAACTCGCCCACGTCTCCCACGCCACCGACTCGACCGACAACGCCGACTCGGCCAACCCAACCCAACCCACCTCGCCCCTCCTCAGACCTTGCTCGCATTGAGACAGTTGAACTGTCTACCGATGGCAGGCAATTGTTAATTCGGGCCGATCAACCCATCATCTTTACCAGTAATTGGGAGCGAAGCGGCGCTTACTATCGCATTACTATTCCCGACGCCCAGTTATCTGAGCGAGTAGTTGGCCCTCAGCTCAGCAGCAGCAGCTCCCTCCAGCAAGTGCGCTTGCTGCAAGAAGATGAGCGCACCGTGGCCATTTTAGTCCAGCCCGCTGCCGGGATCAGCCTTAACGAAGTCGTTCAACCTACCGAACGACTGTTAGCAGTAGAACTGCGCGGCTCTGTCCAATCGCCATCCCTCCCTCCCGGCAACCGCCCACCTACTACTACACCACCTCCATTTACCCCGCCCCCGACTAACCTGCCGCGCATTCCCAACGGTCGGCTTGTGGTCACAATTGATCCAGGGCACGGCGGCGGTGACCCAGGTGCTGTAGGCATTGGAGGGCTGCGAGAAAAAGACGTGGTGCTCTCCGTTTCCCAGCAAGTTGCTTCCTTGCTACAGCAGCAAGGGGTACAAGTCGTACTCACGCGCCAAGACGATCGGGAAATTGAGCTAGAACCCCGCGTCCAAATTGCCGAGCGGGCAAATGCTGACCTATTTGTCAGCATTCACGCCAATTCTATTTCGTTAGATCGCCCTGATGTCAATGGCATTGAAACCTACTATGCATCTGAGTCAGGGGCACGGCTCGGACGCGTTATTCATGCCAGCATGGTGCAGCAGACGGGCATGAATGACCGAGGATTAAGATCAGCCCGGTTCTATGTGATTCGCAACACCTCTATGCCTGCGGTGCTGCTGGAGATCGGATTTGTCACAGGGGCGCAAGATGCAGCTCGTTTGTCCGATTCCCGCTGGCGGACGCAGATGGCAACTGCAATAACTCAGGGTATCCTGCAATATATTCAGCAAAACTTTTAATCCTCCTGAGTAGCCTGTGTCTAATTCCTTCACCTTAGAGTCAGCCGAACCCCTGCCCAACGGTCAGCCTGGATCTCCCCTTGGCGCGTCCCATCTTGCCTCCTGCTCCCAAGCGTTGCCGCCCACTTCTCTACCTGAACCGCTTCAGCCCGCTCGCATCGGTGTATTTGACAGCGGGGTGGGAGGGCTAACGGTCTTACAGGAGCTATCTCGCCAACTGCCGCTTGAATCCGTTCTTTATTTTGGCGATACGGCTCGGGTTCCCTATGGCACTCGCTCAGAAGCAGAAATTCTCCGCTTTGTGCGTGAGATTTTGACCTGGATGCAGTCAGAGCAGGTCAAAATGGTGGTGATGGCGTGTAATACCAGTTCTGCTTTGGTGTTGGATGCGGTACGTTCAGAGTTTAATTTGCCGATTTTAGGCATCATTTTGCCAGGAGCTAGGGCAGCGGTACAGCGAGGTAGACGAATTGGCGTAATTGCCACCCCGGCGACAGCGGCTAGTCATGCCTATCGTCATGCCATTCAGGAAATTGAGCCGACGGCTGAGGTTTGGCAAGTCGGGTGCCCGGAGCTAGTCCCGTTGATTGAGCAAGACCGGATTGCGGATCCCTATACTAGCCAGGTGCTGCGCACCTATCTCGCCCCTCTAGTAGCACAACAGATTGATACGCTGGTCTATGGATGTACACACTATCCACATCTAGCACCCGTTTTGCAACAGATTCTCCCCCGCTCGGTGCAGCTAGTGAATCCGGCTGTCGATCTGGTACAGGCGATCGCCCAAGAGCTTGATTTACTCGGACTGCGCAACACTCACACGTCGGCTCTGCCAACTCGTTTTGGTGTCAGTGGCAGCCCAGAAACCTTTGCTACTGTTTCAATGCAGTGGTTGGGATACCTGCCGACTGTGGAGCATGTAGATATTGCCAATGTGTTGAGTAATTCTGCTAAGTAGGATTTAACGCCGATGAAACAGACTGTTTGCTCGTGACATCCTCCCGGCTCTCATGCTTCGCATAGAGAGCGGGCTTCGCATTGCATCGGCTCGGTATTCCGGTCGCCTCGATGCGCTTGGACGGGATGACC
>JAYUYI010000506.1:0-3678 GCA_043752545.1 Thermoleptolyngbya sp. | reverse complement strand
CTTGGCGGAGAATTTCGCCTTACTATCGTTGACTGATAGGTATTGCTGTCCTTTCCAGCTAAAGATCACGGATTCGTTGGCTTTCAATATCTGATCACCGTTCTTTTTCTGGTGTTTGTCTGCATAGGCCAAGACAACAGCGTTCTTAAGGGACTTAGCATTTTCTGTGCCAGCGTTGAACAGCCCTTTGGGCAGGTTGGGCGTCAGCAGATTGCTATCAAAATCAAGCTGAACGCGATCGCCCTCGGCCACACTGAATCCAACAATGCGATCGGGTGCCGCTAAACGAGAGTTTCGCAAAGCTGCTCGCTGAGTCGGCCCTTGATAAATAAACCGATCAGCTCCGGCTCCGCCCTCAATTGTGTCGCCGCCCAATCCGCCATTGAGACTATCATTACCTGCTAGCCCCAGCAGGGTATCATTGCCGCCAACACCGCTTAGGGTATCGTTACCGTCTCCACCCGTGAGGGTGTCAGCAGTAGGCGTGCCCGTAATGGCCTGATTGGGCAATGGCAATGTAGCGTCATTATCGGCAATGGTAAGGCTAGCCTGACTGCTGGCACCCAGATTGTAAGCAGCGGTATCAACCAACGACAGAGCAACGGTTTCACTACCTTCGTTGATCGCATCGTCTACCGGGGTAATGGTGACATCTACAAAGGTTTGATTAGCTGCAATTAGCGCTGTGCCCGTTAGGGTTGGGGCATAATCGATGCCGTTGGTGGCTTGCCCTGCCCCCGTCGCCACCGTGTAGGTGACGCTTAAGGCTGTAGCCGCAGCAGTGGCACGAGAGATGCGGAAAACGCCTGGGTTGGCACTGGCTTCGGCAGCACTGGCATCGGTCGCTGTAATCGACACAACTGGAGTCGCCCCAGGGATGGTGTCATTGTCTGTAATGGTTAGTGTTGTGGTGTCTTGAACCGCTAAAACGGCTCCATTTGTAGGAGCGCTGAGGCTAAATAGGGCAGTTTCATCGCCTTCCACTAACGCATCGTCGGGAATGGCGATCGCCGCTGTAGCGCTGGCCTGTCCATCGGCAAAGCTAACGGTAACGGGTGTGCCGCTATAATCGCTGCCTGCGATCGCTGTTCCACCGGCGATCGCACTGACGTTTACCGTAAATGCACCGCTGAGGCCACCCGTTCGGCTGAGCGTCAGGTTGATAGAAGCGCCATCTTCGGCAACGGTGTATGTAGCGGCACTAAAGGATACAGCACCCACCGGAGCACTCGCTAGGGTCAATCCTGACAGCGCTGTACCTGCACCGATCGCCCCCAGTAACGTGGCTGCGCCCGTACTCAAGTCAATCGAGTAGAGTCCAGCACTGCCGCCTACCGTCAGAGCCGCAATGCCCTTGCCAGCAGCAGGGGCATTGGTATTAGCCGATCGCACATTGGATGGAATGTCGAACCCATTGGCCGCGCTAAAGTTAAGCGGGACGCCACCCAGCGTGATCGCTAACGGAGCGGTTTGCGTTCCACTGTTTGGCAAGGTTTGAATGTAAAGGCTATCACTAACGGCATCCAGGGTGTATTGAGTGGTGATGCCTGTCCCGGTTACGGGGGCAAAGCTGCTGGTGTAAGCCGTAGCGTCCACCGTAGTGGTGGCTCCACCGATTGACCCATCGGGATTGCTGCCTGTCACGCTGCCCGGTGCGCCCCCATTGTCGCCATCGCTGAGGGTGCCTGTGGACGGGTTAAACCGGAAGTTCAGCCCCGTATTGGTTACCACTCGCAGGCGGTCAGTGACAGGGTTGAAATCTACGCCAAACCCTGTGCCAGTAATGGGTAAAGGAGCGCCTGCACCATTGACAAACTGCTGGAATGTTGTTCCCTGCACGGCAGAGGTGCTCCCGGTTTGGGGGTCAATCAGCACCATCCGTACGCCGCCTGTGCCGTTCGTAGTTACCCCAAACAGTTGCCCAGTCGAGGGGCGGAAGTCAATCCCTACAACTGTTTCACCCCCGGCCAAGCCGCTAATGGCTTGGGTGGTGACAGTGCCCGGTGTGGCGCTATTAAAGCGGAGCAAATTATTGGCTGCAGCTAGAGCGATCGCCGGAACTCCCCCGGCAACGGGTTCGCTCTGAACGGCAAATCCTTGAACGGCAAGCGTTCCCGTGGCACCAATTGTGTTGATCGCCGTTGCAACCCCCGTGGATAGTTCAATGCTGTAGAGCTGGGTGGCCCCTGCTACAGTCAGCGCTGCATAGGCTAGCCCCGTGACACCCGCGTTAGCTGCCGCTGCATTGACCCCAGCGGGAATATCAAACCCGTTGATGGCAGTAAAGTCGAGCGGGCTACCGCCAAGGGTAACGACCACTCCTGCCGTCTGAGTACCACTGCTGGGAAGGGTTTGGATGAACAGGGTGTTGCTAGCGGCGTCTAGGGTGTATTGAGTCGTAGCGCTAGCATTGGGAGAATTATTGGTGTAGGCCGCCGCATCGACGGTAGTACTAATGCCGTTAATGGTGCCATCGGGGGTGACGCCGTTGCCCGCATTGTTGTCTCCATCCACCAAACCCCCCGTATTGGGGTCAATGCGGAAATTAAAGCCTGTGTTGGTGACGACCCGAATCCGATCGGCAAAGGGATTAAAGTCAAACCCAAAACTAGTGCCCGTGATGGGCACAGGTGTGCCGCTATTGTTGAACTGCACAGGAGCCGTCGAAAGGGCGGTGGCAACTCCCGATTGGGTACTGATGGTGTACAGCCGAACTCCACCCGCACCGTTAGTGGTCAACCCATAGAGCAACCCGTTTTGGGGTCGGATGTCAATCCCCACAAGAGTTTCGCCAGTACCTAAACCCGTAATGGCGATCGCCGCATTGGCCTGGTCGGGGTTACTGGTGTCAAAGGCAATTAAGCTGTTGTTGCTCAGAGCATAGGCAACCGCAAAGGTACCTGCATAGCTTTGCTGCAACGCTGGGGTAAAGGCGATCGCCGTACTTACGGTGCCCACCTGTCGATCTAACGTCCAGTTGCCATTGCCAACCATCTGGCTGGCAGCGGCAATGTTAGCCCCGGTCATCACATGCAGCGCCTTGACCAATCCCATGCCCGTCGCCGCCACTCGGCAACCATAGAGCAAAATATCGGCACACCCAGCGATCGCCCCCCGCCACTGTTTGAGCAAGTCGGTATAGTGTCCTAGCGAGGCGAGGTCAAACTGCGTATTGCCCAGATACAAACAGTCGGGGCTACCGTGGGCAACCAGGTGAACTGCTGCAACATTCTGGCTGCGCTTGAGCACATCGGTAATTTGAACGATGCCGTCGCGATCGCTGGCCAGTAAAACGACTTCGCTGTCTGGATTAGCGTGAGCCACTAGTTGCGCATAATCACTGACTTGGCGATCGATAAAGATATATGATTTTCTAGTCATTGTTTTTGTGTTTTCGTGGATTTTGATTAGGACAGTAGGAGACCAAGTCATTCAATTGACTAATGGCTAACGAGCCGTCAGCCATTCGTCAAGATGCGGAGTCGAAGATTCTGTAAATTTGCCATGAAAACTGGGTTAATTGTATGTAGAGATACTGTTTTTTTGATGAAGATATGGTGAAGGCCACATAAATAGGCATTATCCTTCCGTAAAAAACCCCAGAGTCTTAGGATCTGGGGGTTCTCGCAAAATTAGGGTTCAAGCGGCACTGAGGGGAAATATCCCCATTCATGCTTA
>JAYUYI010000505.1:0-3689 GCA_043752545.1 Thermoleptolyngbya sp. | reverse complement strand
CTACACTTTATTAAATTTTATGAATTTATAAAAAAATGGATGTCACACCCGAGTCGATTAAAGAATTACTCAGCTCAGACGATTTTGGTCAGCGGCTGCGAGCGGTGAACCAGATGCGCCAAATTGACCCGGCGATCGCCTTTCAGCTGATTCGAGACGCCGTCATCGATAAAAACGTGCGCGTGCGCTATGCCGCCGTTAGCCAAATTGCTACGTTAGGGCATCAAGATCCGCCAACGGCTCTAACCGTTTTGCTAGACAGCTTAATGCATGACCCAGAACCCGACGTGCAGGCTGCTGCCGCCGATTCTATTGGGGCACTAAAGCTGACCGATGCCTATGATGAATTGAAGGCGCTATACCACAAAACCACCGAATGGCTGGTACAGTTCAGCATCATTGCCGCCCTAGGCGAACTCGGTGACCCGCGCTCGTTTGAACTGCTACAAGATGCCTTAGGGTCAGATAATGAACTGATTCGTACCGCCGCGATCGGGTCGCTGGGTGAGTTAGGCGACAGTCGCGCCATTGCTTTATTAATTCCCTATGCCACCCACCCCGACTGGCAAATTCGCTATCGCGTGGTGCAGGCATTAGGCAGATTTGATACGCCCGAAGTGCGCACCGTGCTTGCCAGCATGGTACATGATGAGGTGCAGCCGATCGCGCAAGAAGCTCGGGCGTTTTGCGATCGTTAAACCATCGTTAAACCCTAGCTCCCGGCTAATGCCTGCTGCTGTAGCGCTAGCAGCTCGGCGATGCCCTTTTCGCCATAGTCCAAAATTTGATTCAGCTGAGCGCGGGTAAAGTTGCCCGCTTCGGCGGTCGCTTGCAGTTCAATTAAACTTAGGGTTTCATTCAACACAATATTGCAGTCGGTGTCGGCGGCTACGTCTTCGGGGTAGTCTAGATCTAGGAAGGGTTCACCCTGAAGTAGCCCGACTGAAACGGCAGCGATTTGGTGCGTCAGGGGAGATTGGGTGAGCGTGCCACTGGCTAAAAGGCTGGCGATCGCATCACACAAGGCCACATAGCCGCCTGTAATCGCCGTTGTGCGGGTGCCGGCATCGGCTTGCAGCACATCGGCATCCACCGTCAGGGTGCGTTCGCCCAGCACTGACATGTCTAATGCCGCCCGTAAGCTGCGCCCAATTAAGCGCTGAATTTCTTGAGTTCGCCCCGATAGCTTCATAAGTTCGCGAGAATGGCGTTGAGGGGTAGCACTGGGCAACATCCGATATTCTGCCGTCAGCCATCCTTGCCCACTGCCTTCCAAAAACCGAGGCACGCCGGGTTGAATGGTCACCGTGCACAGCACCTGAGTATGACCACAATGAGCCAAAACAGAACCAGCCGCAAAGCGCGTAAACTGCCGCTCAAACTTCACCAGACGCATTTCATCCGGTTGACGACCACTAGGACGGATCCACACCATTGTTATTGCCTCGCACCACAAGAGTCTCACTCAGAATACCGTAGAGTTCTCCATCCATGCCGTGTGGAGGGTGTGAATCGTTTTCTAGGACACTGGGAAACCATTCACGCAAGCGGTCTAATGTTGGTAAACTACTGCTGACAGCCTAGTCTGTGGGTGGGGTGTAAACGGCGATCGCCCGTTACGTCGGCTGGAACCCTGGAACCATTAAGAACAAAAACCTATGCCGCAAAGCCCGTGGGATGATGACGAGTCCCATAACGAATTAGAACCCATCAGTTCCCTGATGTCTGATCTGGCTGACTCGGAAGACGCCAGCGCTTACTTTTATCGTGGATTACCAGGGCGTAGGCGCAAGGCTGCTGTGGCTCTGACGATTGTGTGGAGCAGCACCATCGCCCTCCACCTCGTATCGTGGGGATCCTGGCTGGTCGCTGCCCTAACCACTGTCATGGGCGTGCATATTTTGCGCCTGTTGGTGGCTCGACCCAAACCCTTACCGGCTCCCCTGCCCGCCTCGCTCACCCCTGCCGATGCCGAAAACTTGCCCTTCATCTCGCTGATGGTAGCGGCTAAAAATGAAGAGGCTGTAATTGCCCCTTTGGTAAAAACGCTGTGCACCTTGGACTACCCCGCTAGTCGGTATGAGCTATGGGTGATTGACGACAACAGCACCGATCGCACGCCGATTTTACTAGAACGGTTACAGCAAGAATTTGACCAGCTCAAGGTATTTCGGCGCACCGCTGACGCCGTTGGCGGCAAGTCGGGCGCGCTAAACCAGGTTTGCCCGCTGGCGAAGGGAGAAATCTTTGGCGTATTCGATGCCGACGCCCATGTGCCCAAAGACCTGCTGCGGCGGATGTTGCCCCTATTTCAACCGCCGCAAGTTGGCGCGGTGCAAATGCGGAAGGCGATCGCCCAAGCCGAAAACCATCCGGCTGCTGCTAACCTGCTGATTCAAGGCCAAGCCGCAGAGATGGCAGTCGATGCGTTTTATCAACAGCAGCGAACTGCCTTAGGAGGAGTTGGCGAACTGCGCGGCAATGGGCAGTTCGTCCGGCGTGATGCCCTAGCCCAGTGCGGTGGCTGGAACGAAGAAACCATCACCGATGATTTAGATATGACCCTACGGCTGCATCTGGCCAAGTGGGATGTGGATATCTTGCCCTTTCCAGCGGTAGAAGAAGAAGGCGTCACCCGTGCCGTTGCGCTCTGGCACCAGCGCAGCCGTTGGGCAGAAGGGGGCTACCAGCGCTATTTAGACTATTGGCGGCTGCTGGTGCGCAACCGGATGGGTACGCGCAAAACCTTCGATCTATTCACGTTTTTGATGTTCCAGTACATCATGCCCACCGCCGCCGTTCCCGATTGTTTGATGGCGATCGCCCGCAACCGTCTGCCGATCTTTGCGCCCCTCACCAGCTTCACCCTAGTGCTCTCATTCATCGGCATGTTTCTAGGATTGCGACGGATCCAGCGGCAGCAGCTGCAAGCAGGCACTCGTTCCCGTCCGGTTTCCCCAGTGCTTACCGCGCTGCACACCCTCTGGGGCAGTATCTACATGCTGCACTGGCTGGCGGTCATTGCTAGCACCACACTGCGAATTTCCATTCGTCCCAAGCGGCTGAAGTGGGTCAAAACGGTGCACCACGGCAGCAATGAAGTGTGGCTAGATGCATCGAAGTAAAAAGATCTGACTAAAAAGGTCTGACGAGCGATCGCCAGACCTTTACTGAACTATTTGAATGAGCGTTATCCAAATGTCATCACACCGCCGAAGCGGACAGCACGTCAGCTAATCATTTTCTAGCTAACACCATTAACGTTCGTAGCAGTTGCTTCCCTGATTGACTGACAAACTCCAATCCCCCACTGCTGCGCAGAAGCAAGCTACACCCCTTTCTTGAATGCCCCTCTCCCCAACCCCTCTCCCAGAGCGGGAGAGGGGCTTCGAGCCAAGACTTTACTTCTAGCTCTCCTTCTCCCCTTGTGGGAGAAGGGGTGGGGGATGAGGGGTAAAAGATTTGTCAGTCAACCAGGTGGCTTCCTCTTAGAATTATTACAGGACGAATTATTGCAGGACAGGTAATCAGCTTAAGAGGTTGTTTGAAAAGCATTGTAGAAGATTAGCTGTTTCTTGCACTGCGGCCACGAGATTTGTGCATAAACCGCTACCTTTTCAAACAGCCTCTCCATTACAGATGTTCAAATTAACAAATGGAACGAGTGAACTGTCGCTTACTAAGGGCTG
>JAYUYI010000504.1:0-8976 GCA_043752545.1 Thermoleptolyngbya sp. | reverse complement strand
ACTTGGGGCGTTGTGGCCAGCGACGGCTCAGCTGATGGTGAGCTGAGCGGCTGGGAGGCGATCGCCCTCGGGGAAGATGCCGGTCGATGAAACCGAGGCACACCCAACCAGCGTTCAGGGGGGGCGATCGCCTCCATCGGTTCTAAGGCAACGGCTGTACCAATGGATTCATCGAGCACAGGCGTCTGCTCAGACACATCAGGCTCTGGACTGGAGATCGCTGCTTGGGGCAATTGATTGGCAGCCAACGCCGCCAACGTCCACACCGCTACCGTTGAAACGCGCATAAACCATACTCATTCGTAGGGGGCAAGCTAGTTCTAGACGTTACACGCTGCTAGAACTACCCTACTGATACAACCCCTGCGAATTGGCATCAGGATACAACGATCGCAGCAGCAGAATTTTTACGATCGGCTTACACTTACTGACTGTGCTATGTTCTTACGTTGGCTGTGCTGCGTCCTTGCTTTGCTGCGCTGCGCAGACGGCTGCACCAATCAGCCCCACTTGAGGATTTAGAATAACGTGGACTGGAACCCGCGCCAGCAGTGGTTTCATCCGGCCTTTTTCGAGGAAGGCATGCAGGAAGCAACCCGATTGCAGCAGCGACAGGTTTTTCACCGCAATCCCGCCAGCAATATACAGCCCGCCAAAGGGTAGTAGTTTCAGCGCCAGGTTGCCGGCTTCAGCCCCATAGGCGGCAGCAAATAGCTGTAGCGCTTGCTCGGATAGGCGATCGCCAGCCGCCGCCGCTATGCAAATCACGGCACCGGGATCGACAGATTTTTCGGTTTTTCCCGCTTCACCCTCCCACTGGCGAATTTTCTGCGCCACGTCCAGCGATTCGTTGGCCGCTTGGCGATCGCGCAGGAACTGATAAATGGAGACAATTCCCTGCCCCGATACCACCCGTTCCGCCGAAATCCGGCTGATGCCTAACTTATCTAATAAATATTTTGTCAGCTGAAATTCTAATTCTGAATGGGGAGCAAAGTCGGCATGCCCACCTTCAGACGGATACACCCCGTACTGCACGCCCTGGCGAATTAAAAAACCCTGCCCTAGCCCTGTACCTGCACCAATAATAGCGATCGGAGCTTGGGGCTGGAGGGCACCTAGTTGCAGCGTTTCTAAGTCATCGTCTTCTAGACCCAAAACGCCATAGCCAATGGCTTCAAAGTCATTAATCAGCGATACATTGGGAATGTCCAACTCGGCTCGCAGGCGATCGGCTTCTAACGTCCAGGAAAGGTTAGTCAGAATAGACGTGTTGTTAATCACAGGGCCAGCGATCGCAAAACAGGCATTTGCAGGCATCGCCAATGTTCCCAGTTTTGTGGTCGTCTCTGCCAAAAACTCTCGCACCATCGGCACCAAATCGACAAACTCGGCGCTAATGTAACGTTTTTCATGCAGTGTTTGCAGTCGTAACGTCGCTCCCGTTGAAGCCGATTGCACTGTTGCCAGCCGCAAAATGGTTTTAGTGCCGCCGATATCTCCTGCTAAAAGTAGTGTCATGATGCAAGGTCTTCTGCAAATGCGGGGGTAGGACTGGGGGCTTGCGGATACTCGTCGCCGCTGTGCCCATCGCCATTGTACTCACCGCTATTGTACTCATCGACTTGCACGGATGCACTTTCCCACATGTCGTCTTCATCTTCGCTGCCTTCGAGGTGGCTATGCTGCTTAGTGGTAGTGCGATTGACAATAACTCCCAGCAGTGACACGTGAAATTCATCAAGCTGTTTCAGGACTTGACTGGTTTTTGCTCGGCTGGTTTGCTGCACCGATACAACCATCACTAGGCCATCAGTTTGAGCCGCTAGAAAATTGGCGTCTACGGCTCCATGCAGCGCGGGAGTGTCGTAGATTACTAGGTCATAGGCCGCCGTCAGCGTTGCCATGGTCTCTTTCATGCAGGGAGAGGCCAGCAGTTGGGTCGATCCAGGAGGCGTTTGTCCGGCTGGCAGGACAAACAGCTGGTTGACAGTAGGGCAGGATTGAACGGCGTCTGCCAGCGAAACGGTTTGTCGAAGCAGGTCGCTCAAGCCTTGCTGGTTAGATACATTTAGGTAATGATGCAGTTGGGGCGTCCGGAAGTTGGCATCCACCACTAGGACTCGCTGCCCCGCTGCGGCGGCTGTTTTTGCTAAGTGCAATGCCGTGGTGGTTTTTCCATCTCCAGCCGTCGCAGAGCATACGACTAGCGATCGCACTTCCGTCTCTGTGGGCAAAAATTTCACTCTGGCAAACAGCGTGTTGAACGCATCTAAAAAGGGAAAGGTATCCGCACCGAGTTCTACGGTGGAGAGCGCTAACAAATCTTGGCAAGGGTTAGCGTTGCGATAGCTGGGAATGTTACCCAGCAGCGGAACCGGAATTAGATCCGTCACATCATCTAAACCAAAAAAGATGTCTTGCCGCTGCTCGATCAAGATGGCGGTCCCAACGCCTAACAGAAACCCTCCTAACACACCCGCGATCAGCTTTTTGTGAGAGGTAACCGGATCAGGCAAGGGTGCACCTGTTTCGTCACGCGGCACCATCGGCGGCGACATTAGCTCCCAGGGCACCTGGGTTTGGGCGGCTTCCACTTGCAGGGTTTCCCGTTGTCCTAGCAGCTGATCGAGGCTGCGGGTGGCAAGACCCAATTGCCGTTGCAGTTCGCCATAGCGGCGGGCGATCGCTGGAAATTGCCGCATTTGCTGTTCGACGCTGGAATAATTACGGGTCAGCAGCTGCTTACGCACCTGGAGCATCTGCATTTGGTTGGCGGTATCGATTAATTGCTTAATTAGTCCTAGCCGCAGCGGATCTTGATAGGTCAGAGTTTGAGCGCTACCCGCCAGACGAGATCCCAAAATCTGCTGAGCCTGCTGCTGCATTAAGCCATCCAGATTGGTCTGTTTTTGACGCAGTCGCTGAATAATGGGGCTGGCTTCACTAAACCGGGCTGACTCTAGGGCAATTTGGCTGTCAATCTCGCTTAAACCGCTCATTAGCTGCTGATAGCGAGGATCTTGACTAAGGGCTGAGGCAGCGATCGCCTGCTCCGGTGACAGCTGTAATTGCTGTTGCAGATTGGCATACAACACCTGCTGTTCTTGCAACAGTTGCTCGGTTGCGCGCTGCTGTTCTGCAAGCTGCTGTACCTGCACCGCAATCTGAGCGCCCTGCGAATTTGGGTCAATCAGCTCGTAAGTCTGCTGCAGTTCTTGCACCTGCACTTGCAGTTTATCCACTCTCTGCTGGAGGTCTGGCAGCTGATCCTCAATGAACTTAACCCCTTCACTAATGCGAGTTTTGCGATCATCGAGACTATATTGCAGGTACTTCTTCGCCAGCTCCTCCAACACCAGTTGCACCACCGCCGGATCAGTGGCCTGATAGGTGATTTGTAACAGTTTGGTTTCGGTAGTGCGGGTGGCTCCCAAACGCTGTACCGTCAAACCCGCAATCAAATCAATGTAGCCAAATGCTGGATACTTTGCCTGAACGTTGGTGTAAACAGCTTCTAGCACTTTGGGGCTGCGGAGAATTTCCAGCTGGGTGGGGTAATCCAACCCAAAAAAGTCACGGCTGGGAATCCCACCCTCGCTGCGGGTCAGCGCCGTCGGTTCAGAGCTGCGGGCTTCAGAGGTAACGGGTTCTACCAACAGTTGAAACCCACCCCGATAGGTCGGCAAATCGCCTGCGGTTGCTAGCCATGCTGCAATCGATAAAGTCCCCGTAATTCCCGCAATCAGCAGCCCTTTACGTTGAATGATTCGCAGTAGCGATCGCGGAGACAGTCCACCTGCTTTTTTGGCGGGTGGTGGATCGGTAGCGTCATCACCCGCCAACGCTTGCGGTTCCCTTTCCTGAGTCATCGTAGCCTCGTCTAATAGGGTGGCCAATCTGGACGCTCAAGGAGTGCTGCTACCGCCTGTCAATCCCAAGCCATCTAATACGCGGAAAATCGAGAAGGCTCCATTGAGCGGGCTAAGCAGCGTCCCCAGAAAATCGGAGGTGGAGGCTAGCGTGGAACGCCCAACCATCACAATGTCGCTGCTGTGTAGGGGCGGGTTGGTTTCCTCATTGATGCCAGCGGCAAAGTCAACTGCAACGGTGCGATTGGTGACGCTGCCGTCTGGGTGCAACCGAATTAGGGTGACGCGGCTGCGGCGTGCCCGCTGGATATTAAACCCACCTGCTGCCAGAAGAGCCTGATTTAGCGACACATTCGGCGGTAGGGCAATGGCTCCAGGGCGCATCACCTCGCCTACCACATTGACGCTGATCGTAGCCGGTGACAGGTTAGAGGTCGATAGTTGAGATGTCTCAGCCGGGTCGAAGGCGATCGCCTCTGGTACCACCACCGTATCGCCATCCCGCAGCTCCACGTCTTGAGCCAGATCCCCAGTCTGCAAAAATCTCCAAATGTTAACCGGGATAATTTGTTCGCTGCCGGTTGGGTTAAGCCGACGCACTTGAATGTTTCCGACATCAGCAATCTGGGTAATGCCGCCCGCTGATTGAATCGCCAACGTTACGGTCTGTTTTTGGGATGCCCCACCCGCCGCACTAACGGTATACACCCCTGGTCGGTTAACCTGCCCAATAACGCCAATGCGCAGCGGGCGAGACGCTAGTAGTGTAACCGTGATCAGCGGATCGTTAATGTAGGGAGCGTATTGGTCGGCTAGTGCTTGCGCCGCCTGTTCTAGCGTCAACCCTTGCACCGAAACTTTACCAATCCAGGGCAAGTTCAAGCTGCCATCGGCCAAAATAGCGTACTGGCCATTGGCTCCGCTAAATTCAGGTACATCAAAGATGTCGATGCGGATGGTGTCGCCACCGCCCAATGTGTAGGCATTGTCTACGGGAATGAGCGCGGGGCTGGTAACGGGAATTAGACTAGCGGGGGAGTTTAACCCAGCGGTGGCAGTTTGAGCCGTAGCGATTTGAGCCGTGGCCAGCGTGCTAGAGGCGATCGCCAATCCCCAAAACATGGCGGTTAGGGGCGATCGCGTTGAGCAACTGGAGTAGAAAAAGTGGGAATAAATTAGGGAGATCTGATTAGCCATAGCGTGCTGCACCCGTAGGCGCTAAAACTCAGCGTGTACTGCTATTGCAGTGGGGATTAGTTGGTCTTAGAGTGCCCAAGGCGATCGCCGGGGTATCAGACATAGGGTGCTGATCTCAGAAATGGTGAGCGGTTTGACGGGTCAGAACCTCGCGCCGACTCTCGTTATGAATCTATCGACGACGGGCACACTGAAGGGCACCTGAGGACAGCTCTGGGTTTACTTCCTTCTGTATTAACTTGTGAAAATTGCGTACTTAGTCAACCAATATCCCAAAGTCAGTCACAGTTTTATTCGGCGAGAAATTTTAGCGCTTGAAGCCTGCGGCGTTGAGATTGTCCGGTTTTCTATTCGCGCCTGTAGGGCTGAGTTGGTAGATGAGGCCGATCGGCAAGAGCTGGTCAAAACACGGGTCATTTTAGACGTGGGTATTTTGGGTTTGCTGACTGGGCTGGTGCGCGTAGCCGTGACCCGACCGAAATCCTGGTTTCAGGCATTGGGGATGACGCTACGGCTGAGTCGAGGGGCAAAGCGAAACCTAGCCTATCAGTTGGCTTATCTGGCGGAAGCTTGTATCTTGCTGAGGCGGTTATCGGCTGCATCCGTCGAACATCTCCACGTTCACTTTGGCACAAATTCCACCACGGTGGCGATGCTGTGCCGAGCGCTGGGAGGCCCAACCTATAGCTTTACGGTGCATGGGCCAGAGGAATTTGACCAGGCAGAGGCGATCGCCCTACGCCAGAAAATTGAACGGGCAGCCTTTGTGATTGCCATCAGCTCTTTTGGTAAAAGCCAACTCTATCGCTGCTGTGACCATGCCGACTGGGGCAAAATCCACGAGGTGCACTGCGGCGTAGACGAAACGTTTTTAACCCCAAGTCCGATCCCCTTTACCGAGACACCGCAACTGGTATGTGTGGCGCGCCTAAGTCTGCAAAAGGGACATTTGCTATTGCTAGATGCGATCGCCCCCCTTGCAGCGGCTGGGTTACCCTTCAAGCTAATCCTGGTTGGCGATGGCGAACTTCGGCCTCAAATTGAGGCGCTAATTGCACAGCATCAGTTACAGGAACGGGTTGAAATTGCGGGATGGGCTAGTGGCGCTAGCGTGCGGCAGCATATCCTCAATTCCCGGCTACTGGTCTTGCCCAGTTTTGCGGAAGGATTGCCCGTTGTGCTAATGGAGGCACTGGCGCTGGGGCGTCCTGTCCTCAGCACTTATGTAGCGGGCATACCAGAATTGATTGAACCAGATGCCTCGGGCTGGCTGGTGCCCGCTGGGTCTGTTGAGCAGCTGACAGCGGCGATCCGCGCTGGATTGCAACTGTCTGCTGCCGACTTGGAACAGATGGGCCAGCACGGTCGAGCGCGGGTGATGCAGCAGTACAATGCCGCCACCGAAGCCCGCAAACTGGCCACTCTGATGCAGCATTATACGTTCGGTATTCTATCCCAGCAGAGGTACCGATGACGTCCACATCCCCCCTCCATCGGTTAGCGGTCAGCGGCGTTGTCTGGACTATTTTGGGCTATGGAGCCAGTCAAGTTCTGCGGTTTGGCGGCAATTTGATCCTAACTCGGCTGCTGCTGCCGGAGTATTTTGGCCTCATGGCGCTGGTCAATATCCCGATTATTGGGCTGCAATTGTTTTCAGATGTGGGCATTATTCCTAGCATTGTGCAAAATCAGCGCGGTGATGATCCCGTGTTCTACAACACGGCTTGGACGCTGCAAATTGTGCGAGGGTTTGGCCTATGGCTATTTTGTCTGGCGATCGCCGTTCCAGTAGCCCAGATTTATGCCGAACCCCGGTTGCTGCTGCTGATCCCGGTGGTAGGATTCACGACCGTCTTGAATGGGTTTGAATCGACTGCTGTAGCCACGCTGCGTCGTCATGTTGACTTAGCCAAAACGATTAAGTTTGATGCGCTCATGCAAGCGGCTTCCTTGGCGTTCATGCTGATCTGGGCTTGGGTTAGCCCCACCATTTGGGCGCTGGTCGGCGGTAACCTAATCGCGGCACTGCTGCGAACGGCACGAAGCTTCTGGCTGATTCCGGGTTACAAAAACCAGCTGCTCTGGGAGCACGCGGCGCTGAAGGAGCTGTTTTCCTTCGGTAAGTGGATCTTTGTGTCTACGGCGCTCACGTTTCTGGCCACCCAGATGGATCGGCTCATTCTGGGCAAATTGATCTCCGTCGAATTGCTGGGTGTGTACGCGATCGCCTTCACCCTGTCAGACATTCCCCGGCAGATTATCGGGGCTCTTGGCACCAAGGTCGTTTTCCCAGTCATTGCCCGGACGGCCAACGTGCCTCGATCTGAACTACGCGCCCAGATTCTCAAGCCGCGTGGGCTGCTGCTGTTGGGGTCGGCGCTGCTATTGGCTAGCTTGGTGGTATTTGGCGATCGCCTCATCCTAGTTTTGTATGACGACCGCTATGCTGCTGCTGCTTGGATGCTGCCGATCATGGCGTTTGGCCTGTGGCACACGCTGCTCTACAGCACAATGAACCCTTGCCTGTTGAGCTTGGGTAAATCAACCTATGGAGCCTGGGGTAACCTGCTGCGGTTTGGGGCGATCGCCATTAGTTTACCTCTGGGCTTTGCTAGTGCAGGGCTGTGGGGAGCTGTGCTGGTCATTACGTTTAGCGATTTACCAATGTATGGTGTGGTGCTCTACGGGCTGCACCGCGAACAGTTAACGTGCTGGAAGCAAGATTTGCAAGCCACTGCCATTTACCTAGGGTTACTAGCGATGATGCTATGCGCTCGGTATGGGCTGGGGCTAGGACTACCTTTACTGGTTCCTCACTAAGAGGCTGTTTAAACCCCATGAGTCCTCTGGTTCCTCTGGTCATGTTTGGTTGGATTCCTGTCGTACTGCACCTATTTGTGCGGTATCCAGCCCGCCGTGCAGTCATTATTAGCTTTGTAGTAGCCTGGCTGTTTTTGCCCCAGGCGGGCTATCCCCTACCCGGCTTGCCAGACTACACCAAAATGTCTGCCACCTGCTACGGTATTTTGCTGGCCACGTTTATTTATGACGCTGGGCGCTTCCGCGCCTTCAAACCAGGATGGCTAGATCTGCCCATGGGGATCTGGTGCCTCAGCCCAATGGCGTCTTCGATAGCGAATGATCTAGGTGCCTATGATGGCTTCTCGTCCTCCATGGAACAAGTGGTGACGTGGGGCCTACCGTATTTTTTGGGACGGCTGTATCTGGGCAACTTAGTCGGGCTAAAACAGTTGGCGATCGCCATTTTTGCCGGAGGATTAGCCTATGTCCCGCTCTGCCTATTAGAGTCGCGAATTAGCCCACAACTGCACCGTCTGGTCTACGGTTTTCATGCAAGTCTAGACTTTTCCCAAACGATGCGCATGGGTGGCTATCGCCCCACCGTATTTATGGTGCACGGGCTAGCGGTAGGTGCTTGGATGATGGCGGCAACGCTGATCGGCATTTGGCTTTGGTATGCAGGCGTCCTGAAAAGTTTTTGGGGCAAACCAATCAAATTGCTCGCCTTGACTCTGCTATTTACCTTCATCAATTGCCGCTCCACCGGAGCCTATCTTCTATTGGTGATGGGGCTGGGCATTTTATTTGGGGGCAAAAAGCTGCGCAGTACGCTGCCGTTGCTGGTGCTAATTACATTCATTACTGGATATCTTTATCTAGGCGTATCGGGAGCGATTACTCCTGAGCGGCGAACACAAATCAATGTTACGCTCACCAAAACCCTGAATGCAGAACGGGCGCAGTCTTTAGACTTTCGGTTAGCAAACGAAGAGATTTTGGGTGAGAAGGCGCGTGAAAGTCCGATGTTTGGCTGGGGGGGATGGGGGCGGGCTCGAGTGTATGACGATTACGGCAAAGATATTTCTGTAACAGACAGTTTGTGGAT
>JAYUYI010000503.1:0-3710 GCA_043752545.1 Thermoleptolyngbya sp. | reverse complement strand
GATCAACCGCCTTGCCGGATAAAATGCTGGATGGACTAGTTTTCTCGAACGCTAAAGCCCGATTGCCGCCCCTAATCAGGCCATGATGTAGAGAGTCTAATGCTAAGGTTCAAGTCTGAGATCAAGTTCTTCTTGACTTTGTGGCACAATGCCTAAAATCTGAGAAAATTGAAACAGAACTTTACGATTTAACTCATTTTTCTTTAACCCCATTTATTACATGCTAGAAGGCTCCATCTTGAAGTCCCTCCGGGATGCGCATCAGCCAGAAAACGTGGCAGGAAAGCGATCGCTTAATTTTGGGGTGTATTACAAAAACACTCTGGTGGCGCTATGTCACGCTTTAGAAGATGCAATTTTAGGCCAAGACTACTCGCCGCTGATGATTACGGCATTTCAGCGGGGCAAGTGGTATCTAGAAGAAGCCGAACGCTACGCAGACCTAGCCGCGCGATCGCAGCAAGTTGTGATCATGGCCGCGCCCGATAGTGGGTTTGCCGAGCACCCGACCGGCCAGCGTGCCAATGTGGCATTGGTCGAACTAGAGGCCGCCGATGCGGTGGCTCAAGAGTGGCATTTAATCATCGTGTCGCCGCGCTACACGGCGATGGTGTTGTGCCAAGAACTATCTGAGGAAGATTATGGGGTGGCAGGTGTGCCAACCGCAGACCTGGATCGTAAGTTTTATGGCCTGTGGACGTTTGAACCCAGCCTAGTGCTCGAAACATCTGCTTTGGCGATCGCCCATGTGCAGCGCTACGCCCCTGAACTAGGACAGAAGGTCGCGGCTCAGCTAGACGCGATCGCGGCTCAAATTCAGCAGCGAGACACCCTCAGTGAGTTGCCGACTGCCGACCATCTAGGCGACATCGTGTCTCGCGTGGTGGACTATTTGCAGCACAGCCAGCAAAGTCTAACCCACTCCCTGCCAGCAGACAGCGGCCTAGAAGCGGTTGGATTAGACTACAACCTGGTCTCCAACGAACTGCAAGCATTTCTCCGCATCGCGCAACTGATTGATCAAACTGATCTGAGCAATCCAATGGCAGCGGCAGAAGTGGCCTCCCTCGCCGAAAGCCTGGGGCAATTGCTCGATCTGCCCGTATGGCAGCTGCATCGGTTGCGGCTGGCTGGGTTGCTTCACCGCATTGCTCAGTTGCAGGGAGCTGCCATGGAAATTACCCCAGGCGTATCTCGCTATGGTGACGATGACACGATCGCTCCATCTTGCCCGCTGGTGCCGGGAACCCAGATTTTGCGCACCATGAACCGATTGAAGGCGATCGCCACCATTTTGAATCATCAGAGCGAATGGTGGAACGGGATGGGCCACCCGGCAGGGTTGGCAGGCGATGAAATTCCGCTCGAATCGAGGATTTTAGGCTTGGTCTCCTGCTTTCAGCACCACCTAGCCGCCGGTCGGCGCAGCAACCCAACTGCTGCCCCTGACGTGATTACTCCCCTAACAGAAGCTCTATCCCCCGCTGCAGCGGCGGCGCTAGCTGACGCGTTATCGGCCTGTCAGGCTGAAGAAGGCGATCGCTGGGATCCAAAGCTCATTGAAGCTCTCGCTCTATTAGTCAACGGGTTACAGCAAGGGCTGAGCCTTTCCATTGCCGTACCCAAAATTGCCGCCGGAATGTGGATGCTCGACTCTCATGCCGAAGAAGACCTGCTCGCCGCTAAAATTTAATTCTCCACGCTCCTGTTCACGCTGTACACGCTCCCTAGAGACTGACGCATAACCAATGGATACCGAAGCAATCCGCACGGGCAAACAAAAAAACCTAGCAGGGGCAGATCTAGAAGATGAAGACTTATCCCACGCTGACTTAAGCCGGCTCATCCTCAGCGGCGCAAACCTAACCGGAGCCAATCTCTCAGGAGCCAAGTTGACAGCTGCTCGCCTAGATGGAGCCAACTTGATGGGGTGTCAAGTCAAAGGGGCAGACCTCCGCGCCAACCTGCTGGGTGCCAACCTGATGCAGGCCGACCTGTCCGAGTCTGATCTGCGGGGTGCCAACCTGCGGGGTGCCAACCTGATGCAGGCCAATCTCACCCTCACCTCACTAGCAGGGGCATTTCTTAGCGGGGCTAACCTGATGAGCGTCAATTTGAAAGGGGTAGACCTGCGGGGTGCAGACCTGCGCGGCGCAAACCTCAGCAATGCCAATCTGCAATCGGCCAATCTGTTTCAAGCGGATCTTCAAGGTGCCATCTTAAGCGAAACAAACCTCGAAGAAGCTGACCTGCGAGAAGCCAACCTAGCAGGTGCAAACTTGACTGGCGCAAATCTGCTCTGTGCTGAACTAACAGGTGCCAACCTGAGCGGCACAACGCTCTCAGGTGCTTGCTTGAAAGGCACAATTCTAGATGAAAATAGTCATTAAAAACCCGTGGAGACGCGATTAATCGCGTCTCCACGGGCGCTTGCGCGAGGTATCACCTCAAGCCACACCCATCATCTGGTCTACAATCCGCTGCACAATTTGCATGCCCGTGACGGCTTGCCAACCAAACAAGCCGACCAATACGACATTGAGGGCAATGTGCGTATAGCGCGCCCAGTTGTGACCCTTTTGCATGAATGGCGTCAGAGACGCAGATGTAGCAATCAGCCCGGTCATTCCCAAACCTGCTAGCAAATGAGAACCCAGAAATAACTTACCGTTGTTGATGTAAGTGACGGCCATTGCACCTAACGTGCCTAACACCATCAACGCTAGCAACAGCGACCCGATCTGATGATGCCGGATCGTAAATCGCCCTTTAATTAGCTCCTTCTTCACCTCACCGTCTGCAGAACGCACGCGCCGCAGCTGAATTCCCAGATACATGGCGTAAAGCGTTAGCCCAAACAACACCCACATCAAAATGGGATGCCCAAATTGACTGTAAACCTTGATCGATTCTGGGATCTCGAAGCTCATAGTGTTTCCCCTGCTCAGCACAACCCTTAAGAAAATCCTAACTTCATAGAACTTAGCATAAAGGCAGGAGGAGGGATGAGGAATGAGTTTTGAGGGATGAGTTTTGAGGGATGAGTTTTGAGTTGACAGTCTCACGCAGAACTCATTAATCCTGTTTCCTATGGCGATGAAGGAGAAGATTTAAATTCATCCTACTGCTGCGCAGAAGCAAGCTACATCCTTCCTCCTTCATCCTTCCCTTATGCTCCAGGTGCCAACGAATCTACGCCAGGTTGGGTCGCTGGAGCTTGGGGTTGTTGTTGCAGCACGAGGGGCGGTTCGGTAACTAGCCCGACTAGGCGATCGCTAGGAAAACACAAAATTGCCTTGCCATCTTGAACCGGAATTTGAAACAAGCGCTGAGGCCGTTTGTCGCTGGGGCTGAGCAGGGTCTCAAACAACTGCTGGAGTAATAAGTTGTTGGACTGAATGTGGATCGTTTGCTGCTGCCCGCCTTCTATCAGAATTGTGACTGATACATCTTGAACGGGGGGAGCCTGAACGGGGGGAGATTGAAAATCAGCGTTCATAAGGGGGGAACCTATCGTTAGTGTAAAAAGTGACGGGTGTGGGTGAATAGCATCGCTATCCCTAGAGCGTTTGCAGCCTGGATGGAGTCTTGATCCCGTTTGCTGCCACCCGGTTGGGCGATCGCCACAATGCCTGCCGCCGCCGCCTGCCGGACAGAGTCGTCGAACGGGAAAAACGCATCGCTGGCAAGCACCGCTCCGTGAGCCTTTG
>JAYUYI010000502.1:0-3717 GCA_043752545.1 Thermoleptolyngbya sp. | reverse complement strand
GCCCCTTCTCCCATGAACGGAGAAGGGGAGCCGGATCGAAGTCCCTCTCCCTCTCTGGGAGAGGGCTTAAAGCCTTCGGCATCCATGAAAAGGGTGAGGGGAAATTGCATTCTCTATAGTTGCCGAGTCAATAGTGTGTTGGCTCAACCCGCCGTGACCGCAGTGCTGACCTAGGGATTGAGCGATCGCCATACCTGGCTCACGTCTTTTCAACCTCGACCTGACGGGTTGCCTGTGCGCCCATTGCCGCTAGACCAGCAGCTCCGCCGTAAACCGGCATGGGAGGCGATCGCCGCAGCGTTTGAGGCTACGTCTGTGCGGCAGGTATTATCAATCTAAGATATCAATCTAAGAAAGCTTGGTTTACAACTTGTCCGGAGATGAGTTAACTGATTGTGTAGACACTTTCGATTCCTGATTCTCAGTCATTTCCTTAAGGGCGTACCCTATGGCAACCATCACGTTAACGGCAAAAATCCGCGATTTTAAGGCCGACCATCCCGATTTTGAGAATCGTCGAGGTCCCGCAGAAACAGGATTGGTGAAACATGTTTTGGGTGCTGACAACAAGCCTGTATTTAATCGCGATCGCCCTCAGAAAAGCTCTGGAATTAATAGCGAAACCAGCTTTAACCAATGGTTTCGCACTATAGATGGAATTAACTTAGAAACAGATATTACGCTTATTCTCGACAATGGCAAGCCCGAACCCGGCGGCATTTATCGAATCAGCGAAGAGCGCTTTTTTCCGATCGACAATGCGTTATTTGGCAACATCCGCCAACAGCTGTTTAGGGTCAATAGTAGCGGCCAATTCACCACGACGCTAACCGCTGTGGGTCAGCGGCTTAAAGATAAAAAGAATAGAAATTCTGATCCGCGTGATCAGTTCACCGTGACGCGTCCAGAGGAATACATCAGTCGCGCTAAAGACAAGCAGGATCATAATTACCATTTCACGCTAGAAACCTCTGCTAACTTTACCTACCAAGGCGATGAGGCGTTTACCTTTGAAGGCGATGATGACCTTTGGGTATTTCTGGGGCGTCCGGGGCAGGGCAATTTACTCGTGATCGATTTAGGCGGCGTTCATCCTCCCACCGTGGGCACGTTAGATTTGCGGTTAAATAATCCTAAAAACCGAGCGACTGAACCCAGCAAACACCTGCTGCTATTTCTCAAAGAAGACTTAGGAATTGAGTCCGCTCCACCGAAAACACCGCTAGAACTCAAGGTCGGCGAAACCTATGATTTGTTTTTCTTTTCGGCAGAACGGCATACGTTTGGGGCTAAGTTTTCGATAGAAACGTCGCTGGCGCTGAAACCGCCGCTGCCCCGAGCCCGCCTAGACGCAACGCAGGCTCATGCCAAAGAACCCATGCCACCGCTGCCAGCCGTGGCAGGAGAGTTAAAAATTAGTTTGATGGCGGGTGCCGTGGCTCCACCCGGCGGGTTGACGGTGCGCTATGTATTGGAAGATGTTGGGCCACTGCGTACGGCAAAGCGGGAGGTGGACTACAGGCTAAACCCTGCCGCCCAAGAAGTGGTGATTCCGGCAGGAGCAAATTCGCTGCTGATTACGGTTTTGCCGTTAGGCCCTGACAGCGCCGATGAACAGCAGGAAGAAGTAGTGGCACGGCTGATCACCTTTGAAAATTGCGCCTATGAGTTGGGCGACCAAGTGCAAGACACCGTATTTATCACCAACTTTGTGCCCCCGCTAGCCAAAATTATCTGGCTGCAAGATGCCATCGAGCCACGGGCAGGCATGCACTCCGAAGGGAATGTCTGCGGTAACGCGATCGCCTTATTTCAAGTCATCTTAGAGGGCGATACGCCGCTAGACGTAACAACGGTGCGCTATCGGGTGATTATGCCGCCTGATGTGTTGAATGCAACGCCAGGAGTTGACTATGAACCGCTGAGTGGCACGGTGGTAGTGGATAAAAATAATGGCACTGCTACGATTCCAGTGATCGTGAAGGTAGATTTGCCTGGGGATGAAGCAGCCAACCCAGAGGCGGTAGTCGTAGAGCTGTTACCTGACTCCACCTATCAGATTCCGGCACCCGATGCGGCAGGCCGGTTCGCCCAGGTGCTGATTATCGATGAGCCATTGCCGCCGCCCCCGCCAGTTTTACCGCTGGCGCAAATTACGGCTATCCAAAACGCTGTAGAACCACGCCCCAAAGAAGCGATCGCCGCCAAACATATTGCCCTGTTCAACGTGGCGCTAGAGGGCGACATTGGCCAAGACGTGACCACGGTGCGCTATCAGGTGATTACGCCTAGCACTCTCAACAATGCGATCGCTGGCCAAGACTACGAACCGCTAAGCGGCACCGTCAATATCAACAACGTCATCCGCACGGCGCAGATCTCTGTGGTGGCGCGAGCTGATGTGGCGGGCAATGAAGCCGCTGCCCCAGAGGCAGTCGTGGTGGAATTGTTGCCCGACCCAGCCTATCGGATTCCAGCAGCAGGTACCGTAGGGCAATATGCAGTCGTCACCATCACCGATGAACCCTTGCCGCCAGCGCTGCCAGTGGCTACACTTCAAGCCGTTGGTGAGGCATTGGCCAGAGAACCTGCTCCCGGGCGTCCCGGCACTAAGGGCAAATTTATTATTACTCTCATGCCAAAACCACCTGCGCCTATGGTCGTCTTTTACCAAGTCAAACTCAACGTCCGTAAAGCAGCCCAGCCGAGGGATTACAGCTTGGATCCGCTACCCCAACAGGGGGTACGCATTCCTCCAGCTACAGGACAGGGGATGATTACGGTAACGCCCAAAGCTGATAACAAAGCCGATCAAGGTGAGCGGGTAGAAGTCGCCCTGTTACCTGGAACAGGATATACCTTACATCCTGACCTTCAGAGGATTACGGACGTGATCAGCATTGTCGAGCGTTAGATTAATTTTCGTGGTTACAGCACTTAGTTGTTGTTTAGGCAGAGTTTAATTAAACTTGACGCTAGACTAGGGGGCAAGTTGACTCCTGTGCCGCCATCGGCAGCGTTTTAGATTTTAAGGAGGGACTGGGTTGTTAGCCTAGTCAGAGGGCGGATGCAAGATAGACACCGGCTGGGCAATCACGATAGACAATTCTGGCGCGGGAAGGTCTGGCTGAGTTTGGGGCTGGTGGCGATCGCCTCTCATCCACTGGGGCTGACCTTGGGATTGGGAGCTGGGGCGATCGCCACTGTGGCGGTGGTCACTCCGGCGCAGGCAGCAGCGCTGACCCAGTGGCGGTTTGACCCGGTTAGCCAGCAGTTAGAAGTGACGATTCCACCCGGCACGACTCCCCGTTACTTTCTGTTGGCGCAGCCTACACGAATTGTGATGGATCTGCCCAACATTGATATGGGGGCAGTGTCAGAGCAAGAAACCTACCAGGGCGCGGTGCGGCAAATCCGGGTTAGTCAGTTTCAGCCCGGACTAACGCGGATTGTTTTAGAGCTGTCGCCTGATGCGGTGCTGGCTCCAGGGCAGGTGCAGTTGCAGCAGCTGACGGCGACCAGCAATGCTAGCGCTCGGTGGGCATTGCGGCCTTTGTTTGAGTCCGGGTCGGGGGAGATTGCCGCCCACAGCGCCACTCCGGCTGCGCCCGATCAAGCTGCCAGCGCCACGGCAACCGCATCCCCTGCGCCCGTCTCTCCATCGCCCGCCTCGGCGGATCTACCTGATGATTTGCAGGGGCGATCGCCGTCTTCGCT
>JAYUYI010000501.1:0-3719 GCA_043752545.1 Thermoleptolyngbya sp. | reverse complement strand
TGCATATAGGTGCCACCGCATATAGGACGCATACTCATGGGACGTATTTTTATCTCAGCCGGACATGGCGGCACAGAGGGGGCAGGGATCGATCCGGGGATCGTGGTGGCGGGTACCACGGAGGCTAGAGAGATGATCTTAACGCGAGATCTAGTGGTGTCTGAGCTGCGATCGCGTGGGTTTGAGGTGCTGGCTGTGCCCGATGACCTCAGTATGCTGCTGTCAATTGCCTGGATCAATGCGCGTGGGATTGCGGGCGATGTGGCGCTAGAAATCCACGGCGATGCGTCGGGCAATCCGTCCGTGCGCGGGGCTAGTGTATTTTATATTCCCAATAACGACTTGCGCAAAGCCCATGCTGAACTGTTGCTGCTGGCGCTATTGCGGCGAGTGCAGCTTCCCAGTCGGGGCACTCGGCCAGATACCGACTCGGGAACGGGCATTCTGGCTTTTTGCCGTCAGGTGTCGGTGCCCTCGTTGCTGATGAATATTGGCTTCCTCACCAGCCCCGACGATCGCAGCATCATCCAAAATCGCCGCCGGGATCTGGCCTTAGGGATTGCGGACGGGCTAGCGTCTTGGAGTCGTGCCCTCTCTGGCCAACCCCCCGAGCCAGAACCTGTCTATTCCACCATCGACATCAGCCTCAGCGGCGGAATTTATGACGAGCAAGGCATTATCGTCAACGGTAATGCCTACATCCCGATCGATCTAGTCGATCGGCTGGGGATTGATCTAACTCAAGCGACCGACATCCGCCGCCTTGTGTACCGCAATATCGTGTATGTGAAGGCGGTCGAACTGCGCCCCTTCAATATTGCGGTGAGCTGGGATGCGACAACTCGTACCATCACGATGCAACATGCAACCCTATGCCCCGGCCAAGTGGATCGGATTATGGGGCTAGGTCAAACCAGCGAGGTGCAGATGATGATGTTTCTCAAAAGCAACAATGAAGGCGCGATCGCCCAGTTTCCAGAACTGCCTCGGCTATACCGCGAAGAGGGCACGACAGAAGGCGTAAACTACGATATCGCCTTCTGCCAAATGTGTGTCGAAACTGGCTTCCTTCAGTTTGGCAGCGACATTAAGCCGGGTCAAAATAACTTTGGTGGGTTAGGCGATGCGGCGGATACTGCCGATGGCGCGATTTTCCCCAGCGCTCGAGTTGGGGTTAGAGCGCACATTCAACATCTCAAAGCCTATGCCAGCACGGCACCACTGGTGCAGGGGTTAGTCGATCCCCGCTTTCGGTTTGTCGCCAGAGGCATTGCCCCGTTGGTAGGGCAGCTGAGCGGTCGGTGGGCGGCTGATCCCCGATATGGTGAAAAGATCATCTCGCTGGTCAGGCGGCTATACGAGTCAGCGGGGATCTTATAGTTTTTGCTTAGTTTATGGGTACACAAGAGTAGGGGCACAGCATGCTGTGCCCCTACTCTTGTGTACCTGCCGCATATGGGGTGCCTGCGCGGGGATGCCGTTAAAGTCCAGGCAGATTTAATCCGCCCGTCAATTCTTCCATCCGTTCCCGCATCGTTGCGGTGGATTTGTTGTATGCGTCTTTGGTGGCAGCTAGCACTAGATCTGACAAGACTTCAGCCCCTTCAGCCAAGACATCGGGAGAAATTTCTACCCGCCGAGGTTCTTGGTTGCCGCTGAGGATGACCTTGACTAGACCCCCAGCCGCTTCGCCAGTAATCTCCATGATTTCCAGCTCTTCTTGAAGCTTCTTGGCACCTTCTTGAACTTGCTGGGCTTTTTTGAACGCTTCGGTCAGCTCTTTCATTTTGCCAAGACCAAAACCGCCGAATCCCTGTCCTTTCGTCATAACGTCTCGTAGGTGAGTTGTTCTGGTGAGCTGTTCTGAGAACACGCTCGAATCTTAAAACCTTAGCACTTTTACCAAACCAATAGCTTTAAAACACCGCTTCTCGATTAAGCCGCCGCAAGCATTAAAGCACCCGTTGCCTTAGTACCCGCAAAAGGGTGGTGAACGCCATTGGCAGAGGAGCGATCGCCTCCATCTGTTCGCCAGAAATCGGGTGCTGCAACCGCAATTTCCACGCATGCAGGGCTTGACCCGGTAGCTTGACGCCCATTGATTTGCCGGCACTGTAAACGGGATCGCCCACCACTGGATTGCCCATGTAGGCGCTGTGGACACGGATCTGATGCGTTCGCCCAGTTTCTAAGTTAAACTGCATCAGCGTGTAGTTGCCTAGGCGTTCTTGCACCTGCCAATGGGTAATGGCCGATCTGCCGCCCTTGTCTTCGGGCACCACTGCCATTTTTTTGCGATCAACTAGATGGCGACCCACTGGCGCGTCTACGGTGCCGCTCTCTGCGCGCGACGAGCCATAGACGACCGCTAAGTAGGTGCGGCGGGCGGTCTTGGTCTTGAACTGCGCCTGAAGGTGCCGATGCGCCTGATCGGTTTTGGCAATGGCGATCGCCCCACTCGTATCTTTGTCTAAGCGATGCACAATGCCGGGGCGCTGCACCCCACCAATGCCAGACAAATCGGTACAGTGGGCTAGGAGCGCATTCACCAGCGTGCCACCCTGATGCCCTGGTGCCGGATGCACAACTAACCCAATTGGCTTATTGAGAATAATCAGATGCTCATCCTCAAATAAAATATCGAGCGGAATCGTTTCGGCCTCTAGCTTCAGCGGCTCGACCTCAGGGATGACCAAAGAGAGGCGATCGCCCCCTCGCACCGATAATTTTTTAGACGTACATACGGCTCCATTTACCTGCACTTGACCCTGTTCAATCAACTTTTGCAGTCTAGCTCGGGAGAGATCGGGCAATTGCTCGGCCAAGTAGCGATCGAGCCGTTCGCCCGGTATGTGAACGTCTAAATCAATGGTTGAAGTCACGATTTACATCCGGTTTTGAGGACTGAGAGGCAGATTGCGCAGATTGAAGCCCTTGTGCGGCCTGGAGTGCCTCTGTCTTACAGCGATACCACGAAAGAATTTCAACAAACTCTAAAACCTCCTGAACGCTTGGCTCAGGAAGCTGGTGGAGCTTGGCTACAATTTGCTCAATTAATGTTTTCATCAAGCCACCCAAAGTTGAGTTCAATCAACATGGCATTTCTCACTCAGCAAGTAGAATTTAGCAACCCGGCAGTCGCGCGGGAAACGCTTTACTACTACCTGATTTGATATCATTACCTGCCTCTAAGCTTGACATACTTAATCAGAAATTTACATGGTTGTAAAACATGGGTGGCCTAGATTCATTGGTTTACAACCATGTGAAATTTGCGGTGATTCAACCGACCAAGCATCCTATTGTTCAGCAGTTCCTTGTTCCTTGGACTGGGGCAGAAACTCGCACTCGACCACTACCTTAAGGTTGCATTCGGCGGTGCCCGTGGCAATGTAGGGAATACCGCTCATGCCGCTGACGTTGACGCCAAACTCTAGCGTTACTTTTTTGACGTCGGCCATCGCCGCATCTCGAAAGGCATTGAGGGTGTGTTTGGTATACGTTTTAATCGTGCTTTCAATCGCTTGGAAGCTTTGTGAAACCTGATTACTAGGATTGGGAGATCCCCAGCCTTTGGCAGAACGGGTCGTCTCTCCAGAATTGGCGATCGCCCCAGTGGCTGCTGTGCGGTCGGTAGTTTCGACGTAGATCACCGTACCGTCTTCGACTTGAAGGGGTTGAAGCTGACTCATAGCAGTGCTGAACTCATAACAAAACAA
>JAYUYI010000500.1:0-9052 GCA_043752545.1 Thermoleptolyngbya sp. | reverse complement strand
TAGAGTGGACGTTGCCCACCCTAGAGCTGGGATTAATTCGCGTGAACCTCAAACTTATGGGCACAGGCGTTCAAGATTTTACTCACCTGATTTAAAATCTCATCCTGGAGCGGTTTGGCGATCGCCTGCCGTTCAGGGAAGAACTTGGGCTGATCGAGGCTGCGCCCAATGGCGTCATTTACCTGCTGGGCAATGAGAGTTTTTAGCTCTTCTTGGGCGCGACCTCGCTGATATTCGGCTCCTTCCTCGGTGGTGGCATAAAGTGGGGGAAGCCGATTTAGCGCATAGGCGGCAATATCGCCCAAGTCTAAGGTGCAGTCACTGGTCGCTTCAACTTCTGCTACCCGCGCGATCGCCTCTGTCAACACCAGTTCTTCCATGACATTGATGAATTGTTTGCGGGGGACAGCTACCACTTCCCCAGTTAGCAATGAACCCATCAATCGATCTAATGCCATGTATTCTTCAATTGAAAGCTCAGAGGCCATGTCGCAGATTCGACCCACCTCTGATTCCATGCTCGGTGTCAAGTAACCCGCTTGGAGAGCTTGTTCAACAATTCTCTCGATACTCATAAAATCCTCTTATGCTCCATCGAAAACTCAAGATACTGATTAGCCGTTAGTCACTTTACCTGCTCTCGTGCCCCTTTCTTAGCTTGCCCGCAGCGACGATATAGTATCAGACTGAATTTGATGATTCTATGAAGCTGTCCCTGAGCAACAGCCATCTTTTGCTTTCCGCTTGAGGACTTATTTTTGAGGACTTATTTTTTATGCCTCCTTCCTTTGTGTTGGCGTCAGCCTCTCCAGCCCGACGGCGCTTATTGCAGCTAGCGGGCATTGACCCGATCGTCTGTCCTAGCGATTTTGACGAGTCTCAAATTCGAGAACCTAACGCCAGCGTATTGGTACAAAAGCTAGCGCAGGGCAAGGCAACTGTGGTCGCTGAACAATTTCCGGATGCGCTGGTGTTGGGGTGTGATTCGGTGCTAGCACTCAATGGTGAAATTTATGGCAAACCAGCTCATCCAGAAGAGGCGATCGCCCGGTGGCAGCAGATGCGCGGTCGAGTCGGCGAACTATATACCGGACATGTCCTAGTCGATCGCGCTCAAGGCAAAACCATCGGGCGCTGCCAAATGACCCAAGTTCATTTTGCTCACGTTAGCGATCGCCAAATTATTGCCTATGTCAACTCAGGAGAACCGATGCACTGTGCCGGGTGCTTTGCTTTAGAAGGACGCGGCGGCTTGTTCATTGAAAAGCTGATGGGGTGCCATAGCAATGTGATTGGCCTGAGCCTGCCTCTGCTGCGCCAAATGGTAGCAGAACTAGGATATGACGTGACTCAATATTGGGAGGGTTGATCTGCCTGGACTCAGCAAATCCCGAGAGTAGTTGATCTAAGGTCACTAACGTCTATTACTTAAGCTGTAGACCGCTGTGCCAAAATCACTAATTGTACGGAGGCACCATACGCAGTAATCAGGGACAATTTCATTAAGACTTTATTTACGCCAAATTAGTAGGTGAATGTAAGTCAGCTTTTTGTCAGGATTTGTACCACGTATTGGCCATCATAGAGTCTGAAAGGGGCACTATGATGCAGCACAGGGATTTTACCTACATTTGGCTTTGGTTTCTCGCTATGGAATCCTCAACCGTGTCGTTACCGAATTTACGCCAGGTTAATCGACAACTGACACAGCCTGCTCAGCTCTGTAACTCAGGCAAACTGTTTCGCGATCGCTATCAAGTCCTGAGAGCATTAGGACGAGGCGGTTTTGGGATGACGTTTTTAGCCAGAGACGTGGCCTTGCCGGGTGCTCCGCTGTGCGTGATTAAGCAGCTCTGTCCAAAGGTAGACAGCCCTGTGGTGCTGCGCAGAGCCTGTGAGCGGTTTGAGCGCGAGGCCAAAATTCTCAGCCAGTTGGGCAGTCACTCTCACATTCCCAGCCTGTTAGATTATTTTCAAATAGATGGCGAATTTTAC
Source organism: Thermoleptolyngbya sp. (assembly GCA_043752545.1). Classification (GTDB taxonomy): domain Bacteria; phylum Cyanobacteriota; class Cyanobacteriia; order Elainellales; family Elainellaceae; genus CASBQJ01. Next base: position 7,057 of record JAYUYI010000500.1, on the reverse strand, counting down.
CTGGTGCAGGAATATGTGCGGGGTTCTACCTTAACCAAAGAAGTCAAGCAGAAGGGCGTGCAGTCAGAACGCGCCGTGAAGCAGTTTTTGTACGAGATGCTGCCCATCCTACAGTTTGTGCATGAGCAACAGGTCATTCATCGTGACATTAAGCCCCCAAACTTGATTCGCTGCCAAGACGATGGACGGTTGGTCTTAATTGATTTTGGTGCGGTCAAAGAGCAAATATCGGATGTTGGCAGCACGTCGAATCGGTTACTCAGTACACAATTTGTGGGGACGATGGGGTTTGCCCCAGCCGAACAGCTGGCTCTGCGTCCTACCTATGCCAGTGATATTTATGCGGTGGGTGTAACCTGCCTTTACTTGCTGACCGGTAGACCGCCGATGGAATTTGTCTATGATCCCGTCACTGCCGAAATTATGTGGCAAGACGAGGTGGACGTGAGCGACCACTTCGGGAAAATATTAACTCGAATGCTGCGGGTGTCATTGCGCGATCGCTACCAGTCGGTCGATCAAGTTTTGCGGGCGCTTGATTTAGAACCTTATCTAGATAATTTAGCCGACTGCATGAATACCCAGCGGCGGCTGGTGGGTGCCCCCAACCTCGACCAAGAGGAGGAGGCTAGTACTCGGTTCTCTCCTTTTACCAAAACTGCCGACCAAATTCGCACTTGGCGGACTCGACTCAACCAGCGACAACAGGCTCAAGCTTGGAGTAAGCATGAACTAGCCAGTTCTGGCTACGCAAGCTAGTTTTTACTTTACTAGTTTTTACTTTAAACGTCACGAGCAAAATTCTAACAGCAGCCATCTTGCCAAAGACTTTGGCAAGATGGCTGCTGTCAGTGTATAAAGTTCTAGTGTTGCTGGTGACGGTTTGATAGGCATTTCAGGTAGTTTGCTATGAAAGGGTTTGTGTTTTTTCGTCCGCTGGCAGCTGTGCGTCAACCGTGGCGATCGCTGCTTCAATTTGGGGTGCTGTTTAGCCTCTGTGCGGTGCTGATCGTGAGCTGTGGGGCACCGTCTAACCCACCCTCCACCGCGTCACCGACAACGACTGGTGCCAGTCCTAGCGGCAGCGGTCGGGTGACGATGGGCACCACCCAAAAGGTAGAAACGCTCGATCCGGCGGATGCCTACACGATTTTCACCGGGATCTTGCTCTACAACATGGGCGATCGCCTCTACACCTACACGCCTGGAACCACCGAACTGGCTCCCCAGCTGGCAACCGAGCTACCCACCATTAGCAACAATGGCTTAACCTACACCATCCCGCTGCGAGAGGGAGTGAAACTACACGATGGCACCCCGTTTGATGCGGCGGTAATGAAATTCTCGATTGAGCGGTTTATCAAAAACGGCGGTGGTCCCGCCTTTTTGCTGTCTGACCAGATCGCTACGGTAGAGGCTAGCGGAAACTATGAACTCACAATCCAGCTCAAGTCTCCCTTTGCCGCTTTTACCTCATTGCTAACGTTTTGGGGTGTGACGCCCGTTCCACCCACAGCCTACGAAATTGGCGAAGGCAAAATGCAGCCTACCAGCTTTATCGGCAGTGGGCCCTATAAGCTGGCGGCGTTGACCCCAGACGCGATCAAACTCGATGCTAACCCCGACTATTGGGGTGAAAAGCCTGCGAATCAAGGCGTCGATATTCAGATTTATGCTAGTTCTGCCAACCTCTACAACACATTTAAAACCAAGGGGTTAGATATTGCCTACCAAACCCTCGAACCCGACCAAATTTCTAGTCTGGAGAAAGATGCCTCAGCAGGCGGCTGGCAGGTGATTGAGGCGGGAACCACGGTGGTCAACTATATGACCTTGAATCAGAAACTAGAGCCGACTAAGGATCTGAATGTGCGGAAGGCGATCGCCACCATGATTGACCGCAATTTGATCAACCAGCGGGTGTTTCAAGGACAGGCCGATCCACTGTACAGCCTGCTTCCCACCAGCTTTAGCACCTACAAGCCCGTGTTCAAAGAAGCTTACGGCGATGGCGACTTTGAAAAAGCCAAGCAGTTTCTCACCGCCGCTGGCTACTCTGAGGCCAAACCGCTCAGCTTTGAAATTTGGTACCCTTCCGCTTCTTCTACACGGGGCAACGTAGCCAACACCCTCAAACAATCGATCGAAAAGGGCTTGCCTGGACTGGTCAACGTTACCGTCAACAGTGCCGAACGAGCCACCCTGTCTAAGGGCGTAGATGAAGGAGCCTACACTACGGTCTTACTCAACTGGTATCCCGATTTTTATGATGCCGATACCTTCATTCAACCCTTCTTAAGCTGCGACCAAGGCTCGCCCCAAACCCTTTGCACCAAAGGAGCTAGCCAGGGCAATGGATCGTTTTATTACAGTGCTGAAGCGAACAATCTGGTTCAAAAGCAGCGGGCAGAACAAGACCCCAAAACCCGCGATGCCTTAATTACAGAGCTACAAGACATCATGGCGACTGATGTTCCCTACATTCCGCTGTGGCAAAACAAAGACTATGTCTTTGCCCAAAATGGCGTGAACGGCGTCAGCATTCAGCCAACGCAGCAATTCTTGCTGTGGCAAATTGGCAAGTAACCGAGCATTAGCACCCTAGCGCCGCACTCTTCACCTAGCCATAAATCATGTCCCGCTCCTCTGCCCTGCGCTACTACGTTCTCTCCCGGCTGCTGCTTGCTCCTTTGATGCTGTGGACGATTACCACGCTGGTGTTCCTGTTACTCAGGGCAACGCCCGGTGACCCAGTAGATGCCATCTTGGGGGCACGGGCACCGGAGGAAGTAAAAGCAGCGGTACGAGAGCGGCTAGGGCTAAATGCGCCGCTGTGGCTGCAATACTTGAACTATATGGGTAGCCTGCTGCGGTTAGATTTGGGATCATCGCTGACGACGCAGGGGCAAACGGTGTGGCAGATTATTCAAGCCCATTTTCCGGCCACCCTGGAACTAACTGCATTTAGCATGCTGGTGGCAGTAACGGTAGGGGTGCTGGTTGGGGCGCTGGCCGCTTCACGACCGAACACAGCGCTGGATGCGGGCGGGCGACTGTTTGGGATTATTACCTACGCGGTGCCGATGTATTGGTTTGGCATGGTGTTGCAGCTGGTGTTTGCGGTGCAGCTACGCTGGTTCCCCATCGGTACGCGCTTTCCCCTGACCATGACACCGCCGCAGGGATGGACGGGGCTGTATCTGGTGGATAGTCTGTTGCAGGGTAACGTTCAGGCGTTTTTTGTAGCGTTGTATTACCTGACGCTGCCCAGCCTGACCCTAGGAATTTTGATCAGCGGTGTATTTGAGCGAATTGTGCGAATTAACCTGAAGCAAACGCTGCGGGCTGACTATGTGGAGGCCGCACGGGCGCGGGGGATTTCTGAACGGCGGATTGTGTTTGCTCACGCCCTGAAGAATGCGTTGATTCCGGTGATTACGGTGCTGGGGCTAACGGTGGCGTCGCTGTTGGGCGGGGCAATTTTGACGGAGGTTACCTTTTCCTGGCCCGGTTTGGCAAATCGGCTCTACCAGGCGATCGAGTTTCGTGATTATCCGGTAGTCCAAGGCGTGATGGTCTTTTTTGGGGTAATTGTGGCGATCGCCTCCATTTTGATAGATATTCTCAACGCCTACGTCGATCCCAGAATTCGCTATTGATGGGGCCGATAGTTAGTGCCCCTAAAGCGTTTGGATGCCGTGCAACAACCCCCGACACACGCCCGTGAGAAATTTTAGATCAAGGGTTTGGGGGCGATCGCTAGGTTGGTGGTAGTGAGGATTGCGCAAATTCGCGGTATCGCTCACCATCACCGCACCATAGCCCGCATCCCAAAACGGCGCATGGTCACTGCGGCGGGTATCGGGCACCAGTTTGCCGCGCTGACCAGCGGGTAGCCACTGGCAAGGCACCTGCCCACTGCGGCTAAAGGCTCGCTTTAGATGCCACATATCGGGAATGGTTTGCAAATTGCCAACCAGGGCAATAAAGTCACCCCGGTTGGGATAAAAATATTGCAGACCGGGCGGATAGCGTTGGGAATGGGGCTGCGAATCGCAATAGCCCAGCATTTCTAGCGATAGCATTAGCCGCAGGGGCTGGCGTTGCTGGACTAGCATTGCCGCGTACTGCTGGCTACCCTGGAGACCAAGCTCTTCTAGGTCAAACGCCACTAGCCGCACCGGGTAGCGAGCCGGATAAGCCGCCAGCGATCGCGCCAGTTCCAACAGCACGGCCACCCCCGTCGCATTATCATCGGCTCCAGGAGAATTTGGCACCGCATCATAGTGGGCACCAATTAAGATTGGCGGACGCGCTGCCCTGCCCTGAGGTTGCCCCGGCAGGTTGAGAATGAAATTGCGATGTTGCCGCCCATTCACCCAAAACTCAAACCGTTCGACTGCTCCCCAGCGGCCCAGTTCTTGCTGAATATAGTGCTGCACATAAAAATGCCCCTGTGTCGCCAAAAACGGATCGCGATCGCGTGCCACCGCCTCCACATGCGCCGCTAACTGCCCCTGCAAGTCCTCACTCATGGAACCTACCCCGCCAGCATTTCTTGCCCCACTCGCACATAGTCTTGCCACCCCTCCGCCGCCCGCGCTTCTTTAATCGCATAGACCAACACACCCGCCCTTGCCGCCTTTTGGAACGCTGCCAGTCGCCGCACTCCCGTCTCAAACACAGGCAGTTCGGCATCTTTGAGCATCTGTTTCACGGTTTCACCCTCGCGACTGGGCTTGGGTGGAATAATATTCAGCAAAATTCGGTAGCGATTGGCTCCAATCGCCTGTAGACATTCCAGCGTCAAAACCAGCGCATCCAACGCCAGCACATCTGGCGTTGTGGGCAAAATCAACAAATCGCAGCCATCGGTCAGCAGTTCCAAATCTCGCTGGATCGGTCTGGCCTGGGTATCTATCACCACATGGTCAAAATTCCGCATGCGGCGGGGCGATCGCCACTCATCAATCACTTCAAACGGCAGATCTCCCCGCTGTGCCCATCCCGTCGCCGATCGATTGGGATCGGCATCAATCAACAGCGTTTCGCCCTGGCTCTGTAAGAAAGCGGCCAGATGGATTGCCGATGTAGTTTTGCCAACGCCGCCTTTGAAGCTGGCGATCGTGATGATCATGAAGGGAAGGAGGAAGGAGGAAGGATACGGTAGGGAGGATCAAGTAGGTAGCTTAGGTCTGCGCCGCAGTCGGGTGAGGAATGAGAGATCAAGAGTTCGCGCCTTAATCTATAGCCTTAATCTATTTAACGCGATGTGCAACTTTACCGTTGAAACCCTTGATTTCCCGTGGGGTGGGCATCTTGCCCGCCCAGGCTAGATAGGCGAGACGCCCATCCCACAAGACTTTAAGATCAAGTTGCACATCGCGTTACTTACTTACTCATTTAGAAGAACCGAGTGTAGCCATGCCACACTCGGTTCTTCTCAGCCTGATTGATGGAAATTGACGGCAAGTCTACAGTGTTGCCATCACCTCACGAGCGGCCTGAAGGGTGCGATCGACATCGTCGTCGGTATGAGCCAGCGAGGTAAACCCGGCCTCAAACTGCGAGGGCGCTAGGTAAACGCCATGCTCCAACATGCCCCGGTGGAAGCGCCCAAACTTCTGCAGGTCACAGGTTTTAGCATCTTCGTAGTTGTGCACGGGGCCTGCGGTAAAGAAAAAGCCAAACATGGCGCTAATGGAACCACCACAGGCGGCATGTCCGGTTTCTTGAGCCACTTGAACCAGGCCATCTGCTAACTTTTTGGTGATGCGTTCTAGTTGGTCGTAGGTGCCCGGACGTTGCAGCAGTTCTAGGGTTTTGATCCCTGCTGTCATTGCCAGCGGGTTGCCAGACAGCGTTCCGGCTTGATACATGGGGCCAGCCGGAGCCACCATTTGCATAATGTCGCGCCGCCCGCCGTAGGCTCCAACGGGCAAGCCGCCACCAATTACCTTGCCCAGCGTGGTGAGGTCGGGAGTAATGCCAAATTTCGCCTGGGCACCGCCATAGGCAATGCGGAAACCGGTCATGACTTCATCAAACACGAGCAGTGCGCCGTGTTCCTGGGTGAGTTCGCGCAAGCCTTCTAGAAAGCCAGCATCGGGTGGAATGAAGCCAGCATTACCCACCACGGGTTCGAGAATCACCCCGGAAATCTCACCTGGGTTTTCGACAAACAGCGCCTTTACCGCTTCTAGGTCGTTGAACGGAGCGGTGAGCGTGGCGGCAGTAGTGGACTTGGGCACGCCTGGAGAGTCGGGCAGCCCCAGGGTGGCTACGCCAGAACCCGCTTTGACCAAAAACATGTCGGCGTGGCCGTGGTAACAGCCTTCAAATTTGATGATTTTTTCACGCCCAGTAAAGGCGCGCATGAGGCGCAGCACCGACATGCAGGCTTCGGTGCCAGAGTTCACAAAGCGCACCATCTCAACGCTTGGCACGGCGTCAATCACCATTTCTGCCAGCACATTTTCCAAATAGTTGGGCGCACCAAAGCTGGTGCCCTTTTCCGCTGCTTCCTGGATCGCCTTGATCACATGCGGGTGGGCATGGCCACAAATTGCAGGTCCCCAAGTGCCGATGTAGTCGATGTATTGATTGCCATCGACATCCCACATGTATGCATCTTTGACGCGATCCACCACGATGGGCTGTCCCCCCACCGACTTGAAGGCGCGTACAGGAGAGTTCACCCCTCCCGGCATGAGCTTCTGAGCCGCAGCAAAGATTTCTTCTGAACGGGTTGTTTTCAAATGGGTGGTAGTCGTCAAAGCTTTCTCCTAAAACTTAAATACTATGCCCTAAGGATGAAGCAGAGTGCATATTACATTATCCTATGGATTGATCATGCAGTTTGGCTGGGCGGGAAAAACGGATGGCGGGTAACACTCTTCTAATTCAGGCGCTGCAAGGTGGGTTGGTGGTGTCGTGTCAGGCACCCGCCGAATCTCCGTTGCATGAACCCTCGGTAATTGCAGCGATCGCCCATGCCTCAGTTCTCCAGGGGGCGGTGGGGGTACGGATCGATACGCCAGCCCATGTGGAAGCGGTA